>CAZCCQ010000001.1:0-24190 GCA_964497595.1 uncultured Candidatus Saccharibacteria bacterium
ACAGCCTAATTAACAACAACAGAAATCCTTTGCTAGATAGAACTATTGCGGCTCAGATGCCTCCGGGTTCTACTTTTAAAGTGTTAGTAGCAGCAGCAGCTTTGGATGCTGGGGTACTAAAGAGAAGTACAATATATGTAAGTAGGACAGGGTACACCTTTACTGGAGGAGCTTCTTTCCAAGAGTATGGGAATAACTCTTACGGTTCATTGAACCTCATAGATGCAATATCTGTTTCTTCGAATATATATTTCTGCGAATTGATACGACATTGGGATATGAACAAACTCGTACCGTATCTAGAGAAATTCGGAATTGGAGAAAATACAGGTATTGATCTGTTAGGGGAGATGCCAGGCAGACTCCCTTCCCCTGAAAACAAGATAGCTCTTTCGAAAAGTAGTCCTTGGTTAGAGCCGGTATGGTACCCAGAAGGTGACTCCTGCAACTCAGTCATCGGACAGGGTATAACGCTTGTTACACCTATTCAAATGGTTAATTGGACTTCAGCTATAGCTAATGGGGGGAAATTGAATACTCCTCACATTGCTAAGTATTTTGAAAATGAGAAAAAAGAGAAAGATATTCTTCAATTTGATCCAATACGAAGCAACATTGTGTCTTCCGATGCTCTTAAAATAGTAAGAGAGGGTATGTGGAATGCAGTAAATGGTCCAAGAGCAACAATTAGAGGTCTTACAGGTATAAACGGAGTGTCAGTGTCAGCGAAAACAGGTACGGCCGAGTTTGGTAGATTAAATAAAAAAGGAGAATACGAGCATACTCACGCTTGGGTAACAACATTTTTCCCATATGAGAACCCTAAATACGCTTTAACAATTTTCTTGGAAGATGGTGGACAAAGCTACAATGCAGCTAAATTAGCAAGAGAAATGATTATTTGGATGAAAGAGAATGGATATATTTAATATATTATTCATCTTATTCTTGTATTCTCTTTACTGTGAGAATAATCAGAACTTACTCTAAAACTACCGACCATTCCATATATCCTTCTTTATTGTACGAAATACCAGATTTTCCTAAACAGCTATATTGCTACGGTGATACTAATCTACTCAGAGAAAAATGTATAACAGTTATAGGTACAAGAGACATTAGTCAGTATGGGAAGAATGTAATAGATTTACTCATAAATGAGAAAATGAGAAAGCTAGGAATCGTTGTCGCTAGTGGGTTAGCGAGAGGTGTAGACTCTTTTGTACACAAAACTTGTCTTCAAAGGGGGATTAAAACTCTAGCTGTAGTGGCGGGGGGAATAGATACGGCAATACCTTACAGCAACAGGGAACTTTTGCAGGAAATTATGGGAAAAGGCCTAGTTGTCGCGGAATATCCAAAAGGGACGAAAATGAATAAATATATGTATATTGAGAGAAACAGAATTTTAGCTGGGTTGTCAAAGTCTGTTTTAATCATAGAAGCTGGGGAAAAAAGTGGTTCACTTACAACGGCTAGATTGGGGTTGGAGTATAATAGGGAGATATATGTAGTCCCTGGGAATATAACTAGCAGTGTGTCAAAGGGTTGCAATATTCTTGCAAGAGAAGGCGCAAATATCATTACAGGTCTAGAAGATATTCTTGAAATATTATGCGTGAAAAAGGGACAGAAAATAATAGATTTTTGACAAAAGTAACAATGTTAATGTATTTTAAGTAGTATTATGCCAAAGAAAATGCCAAAGAAAAGTGAAAAGAAAGGATACAGAAATCTCTTGATTGTCGAGTCTCCTTCTAAAGCGAAGACGATAAATAGGTATTTAGGTAGCGATTTTAAGGTTATGGCAACAGTTGGTCATATAATTGATCTTCCAAAGAGCAAGTTGGGGGTAGATGTAGAGAATAATTACGAACCTTTGTGGGAGAATATCTATGGGAAGGGCAAAATTTTAAAGGATCTAAAGAAATCTATTCCAAAAGAGGGGGATGTGTATTTGGCTATGGATCCAGATAGGGAAGGAGAAGCTATTGCTTGGCACGTTTCTAACGCTTTGAACTTGAAAATACCTAAGAGAATTACTTTTCACGAAATTACGGAATCAGCGATAAAAGAGGCTGTAAAGAAACCCTCAAAGATAGATATAGATCTGGTTGATGCTCAAAAGGCAAGAAGAGTATTGGATAGATTAGTTGGCTACAAACTTTCTGAATTGATATGGAAGAAGATGTGGTACGGATTATCGGCAGGAAGGGTGCAGTCAGTAGCTTTGAGATTAATAGTAGAGAAAGAAGAAGAGAGAGAGGCATTTAACTCTGAGGAGTATTGGGATGTAAAAGTTGTTGTGAAAGATGATGAAAAACACGAGTTAGAGGCTAAATTGGTTAGAAAAGATGGTAAAAAATATATTCCTTCAAAGCAAGAAGAAGTAGAAGAATTGGAGAAAAAAATAGGAGATAGCAAGTTTGTTGTTAAGAATGTAACAAAAAAGAAAGTTAGTAAACACGCATACCCTCCTTTTACAACGTCTACTATGCAACAGTCAGCATACAATTCTTTGGGATATACATCTAGGAAGACAATGAGTACAGCACAGATCCTGTATCAAGCTGGATATATTACATATATGAGAACAGATTCAGTATTTTTAAGCAAAAAGGCAGTTGAATCTATTAGAGAACTTGTGGAAAAAAGATATGGTAAAGAATATATCCCTTCTTCGCCAAACTATTACAAAAATAGGGCAAAAAATGCACAGGAGGCACACGAAGCTATTAGACCTTCTGATTTCTATGTAGATTTGAAGAAAGTAGAAGGAGATCTTGGGAATGCGGCTGCCAAACTTTATGAATTGATATGGAAGAGAGCAGTTGCAAGTCAGATGAGCAGTAAGGAAGTAGAAGTTTTGACTGTTTCTTTAGTTCCAAAAGAGTTGAAAAATCCTGAATACGAGTTTGTGATGGGAGGAGAAAGAGTGTTGTTTGAAGGTTTTAGAAAAGTTATGTGGATTAAGAGTAGTAGTGAGGATTTGCAAGAAATGTACAAGATTGAGAAAGGAGATGAATTAGAGAAGGTTAAGTTCATAAATGAGCAGAAATTTACACAGCCTCCTGCTAGATATACAGAGGCTTCTTTGATCAAAAAATTGGAGAATTTAGGTATTGGGAGGCCTTCAACTTACGCAACTATTATTTCTACTATACTAGCTCGAGGTTATGTTGTGAAAGATGGTAAGGCTTTAGCACCAGTAGATGTTGGTAGATTGGTTACAAATTTCTTGAAAAAGAATTTTTCTAGATTGGTGGATTATACATATACAGCAAATGTTGAGGATGAGTTAGATGGGATATCTTTAGGGAAGAAAAAGTACGTTCCTGTAATAGATGAGGAGTACAAAATGCTTGTGAAGGGTATTGATGAGGCTGAGAAGAATGTTAAAAAGGAAGATGTCGTTATTTTAGGGAAGTCTGAAGAGAAATGTCCTGTTTGTGGGGAAGAAATGGTGGTAAGGGTAGGAAGATACGGTAAGTTCTTGAGTTGTTCTACTTTCCCTAAATGCAAGGGAATGAAAGATCTTTCTAGTAAAGAGGATTTAGATTTTGAGAAGTATGAGCGACCAGAGAAGTGTCCTAAGTGTGGGTCTAAATTAGTGTTGAAGAGTGGGAAGTATGGGCGGTTTTGGGCTTGTGAGAGATACCCTGAGTGTAAAGGTATTGTTCCATTACTTTTGAAAGAGAAATGTCCTGAGTGTGGGCACAGTTTGGTGGAAAGAAGAAGTAAGTGGGGAAAGGCTTTTATTGGGTGTAGTAACTATCCTGATTGTAAGTACATTAAGAAGGAATTTAAGAAAAAGAGTAAGGCGAAGAGGAAAAAGGGCGAGGAGTAGTTCATATATTTTTCATTCCTTTTGGTTACTATTTTTTTATGTTTCCTAGAGAAAAATATTTAGAAAGAGGTATTGATTCTCTTTCAGATATGGAATTGTTGGCCATTATTGTTGGTAGGGGGATTAAGGGGAAGAATTTTCTTTCAGTTTCTAGGAGTTTGTTGAGCAAGATGAGAAAAGTTTTGGAGACAAAACAGGAGGTTACATTAGAGAGTATTTCGGATATTGATGGGATTGGGGTAGTGACTGGGATGAAAATTTTGTGTGGGATAGAATTGGGGAGAAGGCTATATGATTTAGGCGAGGGAGAGAGAAGTTTAGTACGTAATTCACAGGAGGCATTTGCTTTGTTAAAGTATATATCGAAGAAGAAACAGGAGCATATAGTTGCTCTTTTTTTGAATTCTAGGTTTGAGGTAATATCAAAGAGGGTGATTTGTATTGGGAGTTTGGATGGTGTCTCAGTGTTGCCTCGAGATATCATAATTCCAGCTTTGGAGGTTAATGCTAGTAGTGTTGTTATTGCACATAATCATCCGTCAGGGGATAGTACTCCTAGTTTAGAGGATATTGATATTACCAAGAGAATTAGTGATGGGTTAGAGTTGGTGGGGTTGTCTTTGCTTGATCATATTGTAATAGGGAAAAATGAGTGGAAAAGAGTAGAAATTTGAAAATGTTTGTTTTGGGATCCATTCTTTGCTATGATGAAGGTATAGAAAAAACTGCTATTATGCGAAATAAATCTGGTGTAAAAAATAAAAGTAAAATCGCCCTCTTTGTTGTGTCATTTACTCTCTTTGTCGTTGGTACATTCTTTTCTTTAAAAAGTATTCAATTGGATAAATTTATACAGTTAGTTAATGGTGAAGAAATTCTTCAAGAAATAGAAGAGGTAGCAGAAAAGGTAATAGAAGAATCAGTAAAGGAGGGTGGTGTAGAGCCTAAAGTGGAAGTAACAGAAGAAAAGACAGGAGAGGAAATTAGTGAGAGTATTCAAGAGGTTGATGGTGGCAAATTAAAAGATGAAGGGAATGATATTGAACAGCCAAGTGTTGAAAGAATTACGGAAGAGGTTGCGGTTACGGAAGTAACTGATTTAAAGGGGAAAGAGCTAGAAGAAGGCAAAATGAAGTCTCCAACTCTCGAGCTAGGAATGTCTCCCACAGTTCCTGATGTGGAAAGTAACAAGAGTGATATAATTTTAGAGAATTTGTCTCCTGTGCCAATGGGAGGGAATGATCCGACTTTAATTATTGAGAAAACAATTATTAATAACGATGGAGGGACAGCGACTGTAGATGATTTTGCTATTAGGCTAAATGGGGAATTATTAACTTTTGGTCCTCCTGTGAATTTGTCTGTTGGTAAATTATATCGATCATATCCTTCTGTTGTAACTGGAGTTCCCTATACATTAACAGAAATAGATCATCCAGGGTATGTCGAAGGATTTTGGTACTGTGAGGATTCTATGGAAGAGGTGCAAGTACCTATACCTATGCCACTTACTTTTTTAGAAGGACAGGAAATCGTTTGTAGAATAACTAATAATGATAGAAATGGACAAGAGTTGGCGAATTTGAAAATAATTACAAATGTTGTAGATTTATTAGGGCTAGGTGTTAAGGCAACTGATTTTAAGATTACGGTATCGCAGTATGAACAAAGTCTTTTGGAATTTTGGGGTAGTGAGATTGGTACAGATATGATCTTGGATCCTGGCAATTATGACTTATTTGTTGAGGATGAGAGCTATAACTATCAAGTAGTAACTGTTTTTAGTCCCGAATGTCCTCGTCCTTATGAGTCTCATTGGGGTCTTGTAAATTTAGAACCAGGGGAGAATAAGGTGTGTACAATAACTAATTATGTATTTCCTAAGGCTTTTGTTTATGGATATAAGATGTTGCTTAACAGTGAAAATGTTCTTCATACTAATTGGGTCAATACGGATATCCCTAATGACATATTTAGTGTTTTGTTAAAAAATGAGAGTGGTGGCTCAGATATTTTGTTAAATTTCCCTGTTTTTGAAGGTAGCGATCCTGCTGATATAGCTATTGATTACAAAGCTCAAAATTTTCAAGCTATTGCACCAGGTACATATAGAGTAAATGAAGTACAAAAGGATGGATACATATCAAAAGGATGTACGATGGCGTGTAAAGGTCGTCTCGAATTTGATTTCCCACCTAGTACAACTGTTATAACAATTGATGACGGAAATTGGGAATGTAAAGTAGAGTGCACAAATCAGGTGGTAGAAAATTCTCAATTGGAAGTCACAAAGAGTAATGATTCTCCAGCAACTGGGGTAGAGGTCGGCAGTGATGTTATGTATACAATAAGATTGAAGGCGCCTGTGAATAATGAAGACGGAAATTACATAGTTAAAAACGTTGTAACATTTGACAGATTGCCAAAGGGCTTTTTATATAAAAGTGGTAGCTGGAAAGCAATTTCTACAAAACGAGGGGAGTTAAATATATTGGAGCCAATATATGGAGGAGAGGACTGGGCTAAATGGGATGTTGGGGATATGGTGGAAGGAGAGGAAGTTACGTTAACATATATTACAAAAGTATCTTCAGGAGTAACTCCTGGAGTGTATCCTGATAGTGCTTGGGCTTCTGGTGGTTCTGTATTGGGAGCTCGGGTATTAGGTAATGTGTCTACTGGTTCTTCTTCAGAGTTTGTTGAGACGGAGGTGAAAGTGTTGGGTTTGTCAGGACATCTTCCTAGTACTGGTTCTGACACATTTTTAACAATATTTTCTGTAGTTATTACAGCTATTGGGGTAATACTTTTGTCTTACAATTTTAAAAAAGGCTGTGGCGCCTATAGTGTATTAAATATCTCTTCTAAACAGCGAAATAGTACATACATACCAAGAGAAAATTGACACACCAGCCCAGTGGATAGTATAATCGCTTGTTTAATATATCTCATATATTTCTGGCCTATCCTGGATAGCGATATCCTTCAGAAATATTCATAAAAGGAAAGGAACAATTATATGGCAGACGCCAAAAAAGAAGTCTTGGAGAAAACTGAGACTAAAAACAAGAGTTTTCAATTACCAGAGTTGTTAGATTTACTTAAGGTGGGAGCTCATTTTGGGCATAAGAAGAGTGCTTGGGATCCTCGTATGAAGAAGTATATCTATGAGGTTCGAAACGATACTCATATAATCGATTTGGTAAAAACTTTGGAAAATTTAGATGTTGCTTTAACAAAGTTGCAAAATTATGCAGATAAAGGGAGTATTTTGATTGTTGGTACGAAAGGTCAGGCATCTACTATTGTAGAAGATGTGGCTACAAAGTTTGGTATGTTCTACATCAATAGAAGATGGCCGGGAGGATTATTTACAAACTTTGAGGGTATGAAGAAGAGTGTGCAGTCTTTGGTAAAGATGGAGGAGCAGTTGGCAAGAGGTGCGAAGGGATTAGTGAAGAAGGAGGCTCTTCTTTTGGAGCAGGAGGTAGAGAGATTGAACAAGATTTATAGAGGTATTAAGTTTATGGATAGACTTCCAGAGGCAATTATAGTAATTGATAGTCAGGTAGAGAAGAATGCTATTAAGGAATCAATAAATATGCATATTCCTATAATTGCTTTGATTGATACTAATTGCAATCCAGATATTATAGATTATCCTATTCCTGCGAATGATGATTCGCTTAAAAGTATTTCTCTTTTCGCAGAGTTGTTTGGTAATGTAGTTGGGAAATCAAAGAAGGCCCTCTCTCTTCTGTCTTTGAGAAGAGATAATGAAGCAATGTTAGCAAAATTAAGAAAAGATTTTGAAGATGAGAAGGAGAGACAGTCGAAGATGGAGGAAGAAGATAGGGAGAGAATGAAAGCTTTAAGAGAAGGCAAAATTAAGACAGTTCATACGGGTTCGGTTATTAGGGTAGTTAAGAAGGATAAAGATATGGATGAGGAGATTAAGAAAGCAGAGGAAGTAAAAAAGAAAGAGGATAAAAAGGGAATTGATGGACTGGGTCTTTCTGCAAGAATTGTGAAATCTCTTAACGATGTAGGTATTAAAAATGTTGCTGATTTAAAGAAGATGGATAAAGAGGAGATTTTGGCAGTAAAGGGAATTGGTGAAAAAGCAGTTAAGGATATTCAGAAAGCTATTAAATAATTTTAAGTAAAAGAAAGGGTATGGCAAAAGTAACAATAGAGGATATTAAATTGCTAAGAGCAAAGACATCTGCCGGTATGGCTTTGTGTAAAGAGGCTTTGGAGAAGTCAAAGGGCGATATGAAGAAGGCAATAGAGTATATTAACGAGAGAAGTGATGTTATTGGTAGATTGAGAAACTTGACTGGAGCTAAGATAGGGCTTTGTAAAATTGCTTTTCAGGATGCTGAGAAAGATTTTGAGAAGGCAGTAGAGCTGATCAAAGAGCGAGGTTGGGATGATCCAATGCAGGGTGATTCTGAAGGGAAAGCAGAGGGAGTTATAGATGCGTATGTTCACGGAGCAGACAAGAGATTGGTTGCTTTGGTAGAACTTAACTGTAAAACAGATTTTGTTGCTAAGAACGAAGATTTTAGAACTTTAGCACACGAAATTGCACTTCAGGTAGCTGCTATGAAGCCAGAGTTTGTTTCTAAAGATTCTTTAGATGAAAAGGAATTGAAATCATTGAAAGAGACATTTGAGAAGGAAATAGAGGGTGGGAAAAAATCAAAAGAAATGGTTGAGAAAATAGTGGAGGGTAAGTTAAATAAATATCTGTCTGAAAAGTGTCTTTTGGAGCAGAAGTGGTTTAAGGATGAATCTAAAACAATTTCTGCACTGTTAGACGAAGCTACTCAGAAATTAGGTGAACCTCTAAAGGTTTCTAGAATTCTTGTGTGGGAGTTAGGCAAAAAGTAGAGTCATTGTAGACATCTTTGCTCCATTCATATACAATTATCTGTATATAACATTGGAGGGGGTACTTCTATGGATTTAAATCAATTTAAGGTTGATATCTCTAAGTGTGTAGATCACGTAAGGGAGGATCTTTCTCAGATTCGAACTGGTAGGGCAACTCCTGAATTGGTGGAGGAAGTTCTAGTAAACGCATATGAGAGTCAATCTCCTATTAAAAATTTAGCAACAATTAGCGTTGTAGATGCCAAGACAATAAATATTCAGCCTTGGGATAAGACGATTTTAGATAATATTAGCAAGGGTATTAGCTCTGCTAACTTAGGTTTTTCTCCAATATTGGAGGGAGATAGAGTTCTTGTTAAAATTCCTGATTTGACGGAAGAAAGAAGACAGGAGTATGTCAAGATTATGAAAGAGAGAATAGAGGATGGTAGGGTTGCAGTTCGACAGGTAAGGCAGAAGCAGATGAAAGATATTGATGAGTCTCAGAAGGGTGGGTTATCGGAAGACGAGGCTGATAGATTGAGGGATGAGGCAGAGAAAGTGGTGAAGGATGCAAATAGTCAGATAGAGAGTATTCGAGAGGAAAAAGAGAAAGAACTTTTAACTATTTAACTTTTTGAAACTTTGATGTGTCGGTAGTAATAAACATACTTCTTCTTCTGTTAGTTATTGGAGTTCTTACTTTAGTGCACGAGTTGGGGCATTTCATTGCAGCTAAGATAGTTGGAGCAAAGGTTTTTGAGTTTTCTCTTGGTTTTGGGCCTTTACTTCTTTCTAAGAATTACAAAGGAACGAAGTACAGTATTAGAATTCTACCTTTTGGTGGTTATGTGAAGATATTGGGAGATGGAGATCCTTCTGAAGAGGAGTTTAAGAAGGGGGATAAGAAGGGGGATTTGAGTAGAAAACCTAAATATCAACAGATATTTGTGATGTTGGCTGGTGTGACAATGAATATTATTTTAGCCATTTTCATATACTACATTGTATTGGGTTTTTCAGGTTGGAAGTTGGAGTTGAGTCAAGAGATGGAGAATTTTAAGCCGGTAGGAGCTGAGATATACAGAGAAAGAGAGAAGGATGTAGAGTATGTGGAACTTATTGAGGGCGGTGAGGCTTCGAAATCTGGATTGCCAAGTAAGGCAGTAATTAAATCAATAGATGGTGTGGAGGTAGAGTATTCTGATGATGTGGGTAAAATTCTGAGAGAAAAAAAGAATGAAGATATTACTATGTTGTTGTGTGTTGATGCTGTTTGTTCTAACTATACAGTAAGAGTTTCAGAGAATGGGAAGATTGGTATTTTACTGTCTAGTAACTATTCTGTAATTCTTTCATATGAGAAGTACAAGGCATTTGCAGGTTTTTCCCATATTAAGAATAGTCTTACTTTGATAGGCTCCAAGCTTTCAGAGATTATTAATAATGCTAGAAGTACTGGAGATTATACTGAGCTTTCTAATTCTGTTTCTGGTCCCGTTGGTATCTATTTTGTTATTGATTATATTAAGAAATTTGGTGTTATTCCATTTTTGAGTATTATTGCGGATTTGTCTGTTTCTTTAGCAATTATTAATGTTTTACCAATTCCTGCTTTAGATGGTGGTAGAGTTTTGATATTACTAATAGAGGGTATTTTTAGAAGAGATTTAAATGAGAAAGTAGAAGCTGCTATTATTAATATTAGCTTTATTTTATTGATTATTTTAATCTTGTTTATAATGGTAAAAGATATTATAAATATAGATAATATTAAAAGTATGTTTAGTTAAAATTTTTTACTGCTCAATATGGCGAATGTTAAGTTTCAGGGAGATAGAACAGCTTTGGTAATAGTTCTTTTAGCTGTTTTTTTGATATTAGGTGGGATGGGTGGTTATTTAATATGGAGGGTTAATCAGGATAAGACATTGAGTCCGACGGATAGTGACGCAGGACAGTGTCCAGAAGGGTGCTATTGGCATGGTGCTGCAGGTAGATGTACGGGGAGTGGTGGATGTGACTGGAGCGATACATACAAAACTGAACTCATATGCGATCCTTGCGACGCAATTGATCCAAGTTGTTCTAGTATAGCTAATAGGGGTAGTGTAGGACCTGTGGGTTCTTCTTGTAACTCTTCTAACTGTGGGGGTGATTGTGGGAAATATACATATAAATGTGGCTCTGTTTGTTACGATGCTTCTTGTGGAGATCGTTATTGTAATTATACTCCACCTTCCGAACCAGCTCCTGTTGTTAAATACACTCTTAAATACGTGGCTGATACAGGTGGTACTATATCAGGTAATGCTACTCAGACGGTGGAGAAGGGCAAAGGAGGTACATCTGTAACAGCTGTACCAAGTACTAAGTATAAATTCTCAAAATGGAGTGATAGTTTAACTACTGCAAAAAGAACAGATACGAATATTACTGCCAATAAAACATATACAGCAAGTTTCATACTAGCCTGTGGAGATAAAATCTGTGATCCTGATGAAAATGCACAGACTTGTCCCTCTGATTGTGCAGCTAACTGTGGAGATGGGTTCTGTACACCACCGGAAAATGCTCAAACTTGTCCTAAAGATTGTGCCGCAAACTGTGGTGACGGATTCTGTACACACGATGAAGATTCGTCTACCTGTCCTCAAGATTGTCCTGCTAATTGTGGAGATGGATTATGTACGCCTCCAGAAAATGCTCGAAACTGCCCTAAGGATTGTACAGGAGTGTGTGGAGATGGGTTCTGTACTCATACAGAAGATTCAACTACCTGTCCTCAAGACTGTGGTGCTATTCCTCAAACAGGGCTCTTTGATGATTCTAAAAATATAACAATAATGGGAGCAGTATTACTCTTCTTAGGTCTAGGCTGGTCTTGGATTAGCTCAACAGTAATGTCCTCTTTAAATACACTCTCTGTGAGATACGAAGAGGGAACGAAACAATACAAAGCAATACAAGTAAAAAGAAACAGAGACAGATTTGAAAGAAAGATAGTAAAAAAGTAAAAACTTGTGATATAATCCACAGTATTAATTTAAAGGAGGTATTATGTCAGTTATAGTGCATTCAAACGAAAATATAGATAGTGCATTAAAGAGACTTCATAGAGAAGTACTTAGGGAAAAGATTCTTGAGACTTACAAAAACAAGGCTTACAGAATTAAAAAAGCAGATCTAAAAATTGCAAAGAGGAAAGAATGGGCAAAGATGAAGAGAAGAAGAAGAGCTGCTGCAAGAAGAGCTAGATAAGTTTAGCTGTAATATCCAATGTCATTGATAGAAACTTTAAGAAAGGATATGTTTTCTGCTACTAAAGAGGGTAATTTAGACAAATCAAATATTCTTAAAATAGCCATAGCTTCAGTGAAAAATGCTGAGATAGAAGTGGGAAAAGAATTAGAAGATGTTGAGATAGTAAAAATATTGAGAAAAGAGGTTAAAAAGATTGAAGATTCCATTGAACAGTATGAGAAAATGGATAGGAAAGATTTGCTAAATAGAGAAAAAGCTCAATTATCTGTTTTGAATGAATATCTACCTCAGCTAATGAGTGAGGAGGATATTAAAAAGGTTGTCAAGGAAAAGATAGAGGAGCTAAAAGTGGATAGTCAGAGAGATTTTGGTAGAGTAATAGGTGTGGTTATGAAAGAATTAAGTGGTAAGGCAGATGGGTCTGTAGTTAAGGATATAGTGCAATCCTTACTAAAATAGGTATGAGAGTACACTTTTTTAACTGGTCGGCTTTTAAAGAAATTTCCCTTAATATCTCTTTGTCTAAGAAAAAACTTCAAGAAAGTATTATTAAACACTTTGATGTATACAACATTTCAGAGGTGAGTATCATTTTTATAAAAAGTAAGGATATTAAGAAGTTGAATAAACAGTACAGAGGAGCGAATTCTGTTACGGATGTGTTATCCTTTGTGATTGATAGAACGCCATTACTCGCTGAAGTGTATGTTTGCCTTGAGTATATTAAAGAAAATACACCTGCTAATTTGTACTGTGAAGAAGTACTAAGAAATATTGTGCACGGTTTACTGCATATCGCAGGGTATGATCATAAAGGCAACTTCTCTAATGAGAAAGGGGATATAGAAAAAATGTTTGTAAAACAAGAAGATATATTGCACAATATAGTTAATGAAATTGATAACGGCACTGGGCAATCCAGGTAGAAAATACAGCAAAAGTAGGCATAACACAGGCTTTCTCTTCCTTGATAGGTTAAGAGAAAAATTTCTTTTTCAGAAGAATCTTACAGTAACAGATTGGGAAGAAGAAAAAATATTTATGTCTGAACTATCATTTCTAAAAAAAGGTTCTAAAGTCTTGGCTATCTTTCAAAAACCTCTTACTTTTATGAATAACTCAGGACAAGCAATCAGCAAAGTAATTAAAAAGTATGGAATTGAAGATCTAGAAGAAGACTTTGTGCTTGTACACGATGATTTAGACTTAAAATTGGGTAAATACAAAATACAATCAGCAAAATCTCCGCAAGGGCATAATGGAGTTAAAGATGTAGAGAACAAGCTTAAAAAGAATTGTTTTAGAAGAGTTAGGATAGGGGTTGAAAGCAGAACTAACAAAAACATCTCTGGAGAGGAGTATGTGCTAATGAATTTTACAGAAGACGAACGACTGGTGCTAGATGAGGTTTTAGAAGATGCAGTGAAAAGCCTCTTATCAGAGATACTTTTTTAGCTATTTCTGGATGTATATCTTTTGAATTCTCTCTCTGTAATATTCCTTAACATCAGCATAGCTGTGCATTTCTAAATATCTATCATCTTCCAGTACAGTGGCCAAGAAATTCCCCTCAAGAGTAATTCCCATATTGATAATATCGTTATTTTTATCCATTAAGAAAAACAGCTTACCATACGGCAAAGATATCCCAAGCTCCATATTTAGGTCAATCAGCATATTCTTTTTCTGCAAATACTCGAGCAAAACAGTATCTAATTTCATCTCCTGAGTATCATATGAACGAGTATTGGTTCTTTTGTAAAAATCAGCAAGAACAGGCTCAATGGGGTAATGAATATTAAAGTAGCTTTGAGAGACTACCCTATATGAGTTCATTGCACCAAATTTCTTTTGCATCTTTGCTATAATACCAGTTTTGTATGTATATACGGTCCACTTCTTAGAATTCACTATATTCAGGGCAGCATCCGACAACTCACCAGCCCTAGCATTCTCTATATTATCCAAACCATTATTTCCAATATACATATCATCCGTATCAATTTTCTTGTCATAATCTGTGTCGTAGTTCATATTTCCTTTTGAATCATACATATAGCTGTTGCAGTAAATATTCATAGACAAAAAGACAGTGAAGACAAAGTAGAAGAGAGAGAAAAGTATGGAAGCGTAAAGGAAACCCCGAATAATGCTATTTTTCTTTAAGAATTTGTTAGAAAACATAAGCAAAAAGAGAGGGATTGATACCAATTCCAATGCCATCATCGGACCCCAAGTGTAACCTCCACTTAATGTATATTCCAGAATATCCTTTAGAAGGAAGTATTTGGTAGTAGAAATGGGGTAGAAAAGCATAATATTAGTGGTAAGAACATCCATAATGATATGTGAGACCGTTGCAATCAAGAAAGTATTGACTACTACTTGCAGGAAGAATATAGATATTAGTGATTGCAGTTTCTTCCCAAAAAGGGCGTAGATTGGTTTAATGAAAACTCTAAGAATAATCCAGAAAAGAATATAAAAAATGAGTGTATGGGTAAGAAGGTTGTGATGCAGAAAAGAAGGCAACCCTTTCAAGATTAGGAAGAAAAAATCAAAATCAGGGAGGATTGCGAAAAAAATCGAAAGAAAAGCGATGACTACTTGCTCGCCGAATTTAAGCTTCTCTATCTGCTTTTTCTGGATTAGCTCATTTGCAATATATCCTACAGGTCCGTGTGCGATTAACATATCTTAAACAGGGTTGGTTTGTACAAATTTAATAGTCTACATATAGACTATTATCACTTTTTTGTCAAAGAGTTCATATCTTATAGGGCTACTTAGTCCTCTAGTATATTAAATCTTCCATTAAAAACTGATATAGTCTATTCGTAGAAAGGAAAAACATATGGCACCAGCCCTGCTGGAAGAACTGGCTAGTTCGATCAGAGAGCTAGAGAGTTCAATATTAGAAAAAAAGGTGGTTACAAGAGTAGATAGCGAATATTATGAGGTTGTCGCGGAGGTCTTGGGGCAACTTTTAGGGAAAGCTGTGTGGTTGTCGATAGGCAGGGACAGAGATGAGGGTAATTGTGTCTCTAGCAGGAAGATTTTTACAGTAGAAGTGGAAGACACATTTGATCTTGATTCATATTTAGAGTTAGGTCTGACTCGCGTTGAGAGAGTCTGGAATGAAGGAGAAATCTCGATCCTGGGGGATGTAGTAGTAATGTGGCCTTTTAGTATGAAAAACCTTGTTAGGTTGAGTCTTCTGGGGAAGCAGATAGAGAGTATTGATATTGTTGAGTCTACGTCGAGGAAAAGGATTGAAAGTGTTAAAAAAAAGACGATTATTGATTCTTCGTCTTCGCTTTTAGTGGGAAATGAGGATGCTTCTAATTCTGTTAACATCTCTGTTGATGAGGAGATAGGTGGAGATAGTGATGGTGTAGGTCTGGGGATTAGGAATATTCCTGGTATAGAAGTATATTCAAGCAAAAAGGCGATATTGGAGATTCTCCGAAACTTTAAAACTCGAGGCTACAAGATTCTCTATGTCTCTAACAGTATAAATAGGTATCAGGAAGATGTAGACAAGTCATTAAAAAAGCAAATAGACGAGATTTACGAGGTAAAGGGTGAGTATGCGAATCTTTTTCGGAGAGGATTTGTCTTTACTGCGGGGAAAATAGTTCTTTTAACGGATTTAGAGGTTTTGGGTGAGATAGATTTGTCGGAATTTTGGGAAAGGAATAGTAGTATGGATCCGGGTTCTGTAGAGATTCTAAAGAAAATAATTCCTGGAGATTATGTTGTACATACTGATCACGGGATTGGTAGGTATGTTGATGTTCAAGTGAGGGAGGGTGGTTACTATATCCAGATAGCTTATGCTGGTAAGGATAGGCTTTATGTACCACTTACAGCTAGTGAGAAAATAACGAAATATATTGGGGCAGGGAAGGGGAAGCCAGTACTTACTGGATTAAATAGTGGTGTTTGGAAGAGAATCTCTAAGAATGCGAAAGAAAAGGCTGAAGATATCGCCAAAGAGCTTTTGCAACTTTATGCAGTAAGGGAAACTGTGAGTATAACTCCTTGTTTGTCAGAGGAGTCTGATTTGAGTGAGTTTGATTCATTTGTGAGTAAATTTCGGTTTAGAGATACAGATGACCAGTTGTTAGCAACCCAGCACTTGGTTAAAGACTTGCAGAGTGGTAAACCTATGGATCGACTATTAGTTGGTGATGTTGGGTATGGGAAGACAGAGATAGCAATGAGGGCCATTTTCGCAGTAGTAAACGCAGGCTATCAAGTGGCTTTTTTAGCTCCTACTACGATACTAGTTGAGCAGCACCTGTCAGTTCTTGCAGAAAGATTTAATGAATATTTTTTTAATGTGTCTTCTCTTTCTAGAATGACACCTGCAGAGGAGAAAGAGTCTGTAATTGTAGGCTTAGAGAAAGGTTCTGTAGATATAGTTGTGGGGACTCATTCATTGCTTAGTGAAAGTATAAAATTTAAGAATTTAGGGCTTTTAGTAGTTGATGAGGAGCAGAAGTTTGGTGTTAAGCAGAAAGAGAAGATCAAAGGGAGAAAACTTAATTGTAATGTACTTTCTCTTACTGCGACGCCGATTCCTAGGACTTTGAATATGGCTTTGCTTGGTATTAGAGATATATCAGTGTTGGCAACGCCTCCTAGTGGTAGGTTAGAGATTAAGAATACTTTTAGTCGGTTTAATTGGGAAAGTGTAGGGGAAGCGATTAAAAATGAATTGGATAGGGGTGGGCAGGTTTATTATCTTCACAACAGAGTGGAAACGATAGATGCTGTTTTTGAAAAATTGAATAATATGTTTCCACAGGCAAACACTACTATTGTACACGGCCAGATGAATGTTCAAACTTTGTCTAAAAATATGTCAGATTTCATCAAGGGGAAGTCGAAAATTCTTCTTTGTACCACGATAATTGAGAATGGGTTAGATATTACTTCTGTTAATACTTTGGTGGTAGATGATGCAACTATGTTGGGTCTTTCACAAATGTATCAAATTCGAGGGAGGGTAGGAAGATCAGAAAAGCAAGCATATGCACACTTTTTCTATGATACTTTAAAGGGAGATTCCGCTCTACGAATTTCTGCACTAAAGAATTCTCAAGAATTGGGTTCAGGTTTTCTTCTGTCAAACAGAGACTTAGAGATTAGAGGCTCAGGAGACATACTTGGGAAAAATCAGTCAGGGACTATCAATTCTGTTGGCTACGGTCTTTACTCTCAGCTACTCGGAGAAGCTGTAGAAAAACTGAAATCATTGGGTAAATAATTTTCACTTGGCAAGCAAGAGTCTTTAGACTAGTATAGAGTATGTCTTCCGTATTGTATCAAAAATATAGATCTCAAGATTTTGACCAGATAATAGGGCAGGAGAATGTCACAAAACTGCTTAAGAATGCTGTTAAAAAAGAGCAATTAGCACACGCGTATCTTTTTGTAGGTTCTAGAGGTACTGGAAAGACCTCTGCTGCAAGGATTTTAGCAAAAGCTGTTAATTGTAAGAATATAAAGAAGGACGGGAATCCTTGTTTGGAATGTGAAAATTGTGTAAGCATTGCAGAAGGGAAGTTTTTAGACTTGGTAGAGATAGATGCAGCTTCTAACAGAGGAATAGATCAGATCAGGGAGTTGAAGGAGAAGATAGAGTTTTCGCCCTCTTTGGGCAAGTACAAGGTATATATCATAGATGAAGTGCATATGCTGACTACGGAGGCCTTTAATGCGCTTCTAAAGACACTAGAGGAGCCACCAGCCCATATTATATTCATCTTAGCAACAACAGATGTTCATAAACTTCCACCTACGATACTTTCTAGGTGTCAGAGATATGATTTTAAGCTGGGTACAGACGACGAAATTAAAGATTTAATTAAGGACATTTGTAAAAAAGAGAAAATTATTATAAAAGAAGATGCTTTAGATGTATTAGTGCAGAATGCAAAAGGTAGTTACCGAGACGCTTTGTCTCTTTTAGATGTAGTATATAGTGGGCAAGAGCAAAACAAATCTGAGATTACCTTAGATGAAGTTAGAAAGACACTGGGTCTTCCCGACTCTGAGAAAGTTTTACTATTGTTACGCTATCTTTTAGATGGAGATGGGAGTAAAGCGCTGGAGATAATTGAGAGTTTGGAGGAGAGTGGAGTTAACCTACAGCAATTTACTAGCTACGTTTTAGATATTCTAAGAAGGATTTTAGGTGGAAAAATAAAGGGTGATTTAGAGAAAGAGTATGGCTTTGTAAGAGATTTAGAAATGAAGGATATTCATAAGTTGATTAACCTTTTCTTGGAGGCAGAAAATAGAATAAGGTATGCCAATAATCAGGCTTTAGTTCTTGAGATGATTATTCCCGAGATGATGAGACCAAACGTTAATAGCGAGATAAAGATGGTAAACAGAGATGTTAAGAAGCAGATTCCAACCACGAATCCTGATGAGAAGGAGATAGTTAAAACAGATGTTAATGAAGAATCTAAAGACGTCTCATTGGAGGAAATTAAAGAGAAATGGGAGCAGATTATTGAAGAAATTCGACCATTTAATGGACATCTTTACGCTTTTGTTGGTGGAGGGCATATTCGTTCATTTGAAAATGGGACTTTACATTTAGAAGTACCATTTAGTTTTCATAAAGACAGGATAGAAACTCCTAAAAGCCGAAATATTATCTCTCAGGTATTTATGAAAATTTATGGTGTTGCTTGCAATATTGAGTGTGATGTAAATCCAGCAATAAAGCCTGTTGAGAAATCCGATGCAGAGCTAGTTTTGAAGAACATCCCAACTCCCAGACCTTCGCAGAAAGCAGAACCGAAGTACCATTCTAAAAGAAGAACAAACAAAGAAATAGAAGCAATCTTTGCTGGAGTTTAATTTCCTACAATTTCTACAGTTGAGGTCTACACCTCACCCTCATTCATCATTTGTTCATCGATTTCCATTATTGGCTTCCTACGTCGCTTTTGCGATGTACTTCTGAGATAGAACCACCTGTAGCTTTCGACTGGTGCTCCTCCAATCAAGTCAGCCTCCAACGGATTGTTTCTCAAATAAGAGATTATTGATTCCAAATCTCTAATCCCAACGATTCTTCTTACCTGAAAAGGACCTTGAAATAGGCGACCAACCTTTTTGTATTCTCGATTGGAATATGCCACATAGGAGATCATAAATCCTTGCATACACTTAGATATTGATTCTGTATCTACACCATTCTTTAGAAGCAAATGGTAATGATTGGGTAAAAAACAGTAGGAAATAATAGTTAATCCATATTTTTTGCAATATCTATGCAGTAAACTGCAGAAGACCTTGTAATCTTTCTCTCTTCTGAAAATATTCTCTTTATGGTTCCCCCTATTATAAATATGGTAAAAAGAATTCCTTCTGTAAATCAGCTTATTCCTTAATTTCGGCATATTGAAAGTATATTTGAATAATATTAAAAAGTTTTGAACAGAGTCGAGGTCTAGTCCAGGACTTTGGAGGCTGTGATATAATGGCAGTATCTAATTTGATTGTTTTGCTTGTATGTTAAACCCCATTGAGATATTGAAGATGCAGAGTGAAGCTAAGAAGCTTCAGAATAAGTTGAGAGAGAGGAAAATTAAAGGAGAGTCGAGAAACGGTATGGTAAGAATCTATATGAATGGAGCCCAAGAGTTCGAGGATGTACGAATTGATGAATCATATCTTTCGCCAGATATGGAAGATGACTTGAGAAAAGCTTTTAAGGAAGCCTTTAAAGACTATCAGAAGAAACTACAGAAAGATATGGTTCAGGATATGGATTTAGATCAGTTGAAGAATATGTTTAAGTAAAATGTCAGTACTACCCAAGAGTGTTGAAAAAGTAATAGAGGAGTTTTCACATCTCCCAGGAGTGGGGCCTAAATCAGCCTCTAGGATGGCGTATCATTACTTAAGATCTCCAAATAAGGATGCAACAAATCTTGCAAATGCTCTGCAAGAAATGGATGAGAAGGTTGTGAACTGTGAGAAATGTTTTAATGTGTCGGAATTAAAGATTTGTGATATATGCTCTAGTCCTTTGAGGAAAAAGGAGAGGATTTGTGTG
This sequence comes from uncultured Candidatus Saccharibacteria bacterium, assembly GCA_964497595.1. Classification (GTDB taxonomy): domain Bacteria; phylum Patescibacteriota; class Dojkabacteria; order SC72; family SC72; genus UBA5232. The sequence continues at coordinate 20,076 of CAZCCQ010000001.1, forward strand.
GTGGAAGAGCCTTTAGATGTTGTAGCATTTGAAAATTCGGCTGTTTTTGATGGAATATACTTTGTTCTCGGTGGAGTAATATCTCCAGCTGATGGCATTACTTCGGAGGAATTACGATTCAAAGAGTTAAAAGAAAGAGTTAATGAATTACTAAAAGAAGTTCCTGAAGTGGAGGTGATTATAGCGACGAATCCTAGCTTGGAGGGTGAGGCCACCGCCAGCTATATTCTAGATTTATTCAAAAATCATCTCAAAGAGGGTAAAATAAAGATAACTAGGTTAGCAATGGGATTGCCAACAGGTGCTGACTTAGAGTATGCGGACAGATTAACTTTAAAGAAAGCATTGGAAGGAAGGAGAGATATTTAATGAAGCTTTACTCGACATTGGATAGGAAAGTTGTAGACATAGTTCCTCTAAAAAAGGGGGAGATTAGTATGTATAGCTGTGGTCTTACGGTGTATTCTAGAATGCATATAGGGAATGCTAGGTCATATATTAACTGGGATGTTTTACATAGAGCGCTATTGTACTTGGGATTCAAGGTAAACAGAATTATGAATATTACTGATGTTGGACATATGACATCGGATGATGATTTCGGGAATGAAAAGTTTGATAAACAGGCAGAGAAAGAGGGGATACAACCGATTGATATTGCAAATAAATATACAGATACGATGTTGGAAGATTTTAGAGCGTTAAATATCCTTGCCCCTAATGGAAAGAGGATACCAGAGAATCTCACTTATAAGGATGTGGCAGAATTTGGCTGGACAAGGGCTACAGAGTATGTAGAAGCGATGATTGAGTTGATTAAGAAGGCTGAGGCTAGAGGCTATACATATGAGACGAAACAGGCATTGTATTTTGATGTAACTAAGGTTGAAGATTACACGATCTTTACAGGTCAGAAGTTGGAAGAGAAGTCGGAAGGTGTACGAGATGAGGTTAATGTGGATCCAGAAAAGAGAAATCCAGCAGATTTTGTTCTTTGGATGAAGAAAGTAGGTAAATATGAAAATCATATTATGAATTGGTCTTCTCCTTGGGGAGAGGGTTTTCCTGGTTGGCACATAGAGTGTTCGGCTATGGGAACAGCCATACTAGGAGAGAAATTTGATATCCATACTGGAGGTATAGATCACGCCTCTGTTCATCATCCTAATGAAAGAGCTCAGAATATTGGTGCTTTTGGTCATCCAGTTGTTAGTTACTGGGTACATAATGAATGGTTAGTGGACAAAGAGGATGAGAAGCTCTCAAAAAGTGCTGGAGCATTATCTTTACCAGAGATTATGGATATGGGATTTGATCCTATGGATATTAGGTATCTTTTTGTTTCGGTTAATTACAGGACAAGAATTAGTTTTTCCAAACAGAGTCTTAAAGGAGCAAGAAGTTCCAGATTCGCCTTAATTCGGAGATTAAAAGAATTAGGTAGAAAGAGTGGAAAAGTTCTGCCTAGCTATGTAAAGGCGTTTAAAGAAGAGTTAGAGGACAATTTAAACCTATCAGGTGCTTTAGCTTTAGTAAATGAGCTTCTAAAATCTGATGAGAAGAGTGAAGACAAACTAGCTACTGTGCTTGATTTTGATAAAGTCTTTGGATTGGATTTAAGTGAGGAGATTACAAAAGAGGGGAATGATTACAAGGATGGGGAGAACAGAGCTCTTGATGAGCTTTTAGAAAAGAGATTAGTAGCAAAGAAAGAGAAGAATTTCGCAGAGTCAGACAAAATTAGAGATCAAATATTGGAATTGGGGTACTCTGTAGTGGATTCTTCTGATGGACAAAAAGTTGTTAAAATTTAATCTATGCCTCAGCAGACAGTTTCATTAAAATTAAATCAGAAAGAGCAGAAGTCTTTAGAGCAGGTCTTGTTAAAGGCAGGATGGTTTTTTGATCCTATTGCAAATGAGTATGTTGCTTTAAGAATGAAGAATGATGATGGTTCTGTATGCACTCTATATACAAGTGGAAAAGTTGTTTTTCAGGGTAATGAAGACTTTACGTACATTGTTAATTCTGTACAAGGAGAGACAGAGAATTCAAAGGATTCTGTTGTTGTTCCTCACATTGGAGTTGATGAAGTGGGGAAAGGTGATTATTTTGGTCCTTTAGTTGTTGTGTCTTGTTTTGTAGATGAGAAGTTTAGTGAAAAAGTAAAAAAACTGGGAGTAGGGGATTCTAAAAAATTTTCTGATAGAAAGATTATGAGTATGTATTCTGAAATGAGAAATTACGAGTATTACTATGTTTCTGTAGTAAGCCCGAAAGAGTACAACGGATTAGTAAAAGAATTAAAGAATGTGGGTATTCTCCTTGCTAAGGAGCATTCAAAAGTTATTGAAATGGCATTAAAAGATTTGAAAGCAAAAGGTATTACTCCAAAAAGTGTTGTGATAGATCAGTTCTCAAGTAGAAAGGATAGAGTGATAAATGAATTGGGTGAATTAGGAAGAAGTATTGATTTTAAGCAATTTCATAAAGGGGAGTCCGATTTTGCTGTTGCCTCAGCTTCGGTTTTAGCTAGAGGAGTGTTTTTAGAGAAGATGAGTGAAATGTCCAGGGAGTATGGTTTTGATTTCCCAAAGGGTTCTTCTAATGTAATTAGTGAGGGGAGGGAGTTTGTCGAGAAATTCGGAGAAAAAGAGCTTGAAAAAGTGGCAAAGATATCATTTAGGACGACTAAAAGTGTTCTAAACAAGTCATTTATTTAGACTTTTTCTTTTTCTGTCGTGCAAAGTAGAGTACTGTTAGCACAATTATTTCTAGTAGGATTACGACTGCAGCAAAGGGTAGGAGGAATTGAGGTTGTTGAGTGATAGTAGCTGTTTGTTCCTTTTGGTAGAGGCCATTGTAAAATTTCCCTAGAATATTTCTTTCATATATGAGGTTTGATATACTCCATTTCTCTATACTTATCTCTTCCTCTATTGTTTTATTTGGATAAAGCTTTTTCTCCTCTGGGTTTACTTTAATGTATATGGGTTTTTCTCTGTTATTTTTATCACTAAAGATAACAATTTCTCCAAGAGGATTTAATACAAAGTTGCTTTTGTTAGTAATGGTATATTTGATTTTTGTAGGTAGAAGAAAAGGGATGCCATTCTGTGTAATTCGAAGATCGACTTCAAGAAGCTCTCCACTTGTATTTTCAAGGTTTTCTTTAGAATCAACGATGTTAAGAACTACTAGTTGAGATACATTGGCACTCATTGCTACATTACTATTACTACTAAGTGTTTGCTGTACAATAATTAGGTTGAAGTAGGTACCATTTAGCGTATCTTTCTCAGGAGCCATTTCATAATTGAATACTTTGCTTTCGCCAGGATTCACTGAGACAGTTGCTTGGGATATTTTGACAAATACTTTCCCATCTTTGAGAATTTGTTGGTTTTCTGCATCGTAATTCACAACTTGAGGTTGAACAGTAACAGAATAGTTATTGTCATTCTTGAAGGTAAAGCTACCTTTGGTACTTTCTCTTGTTGTAACTGTAGTTTCTTGTTTATATGGATAGAGTGATACTGAAGCGTATGTACGAGTAGAGTAGGCCGAAAAAAACAAGATAGCTGTTAAAATTGTAAAAAGAATATTTCGTACTTTCATTTTATCTCCCTTCTTGGTTTTTCTTTTTTCGTTTCTTTCTGATTTCCGTGATAGTAATAACGATTACTACTATTAGTAATAGTAGTCCTAGAATATATTTCCAAGGTACTATCCAAAAGGAAGTCTCAGCTAGTAGTGGTGCAAATCCTGGTTGGAAACTTCGATATGTACTTACAAGACTTGCTTTCATAGGTCCAAAGGCTATATCTTTGTTTTCTGTGAGTAGTGAGTCTTTCCAGTTAGTAATGTATTCTGCACTGTTTCCTCTAAGTAGACTGTGTGAGTTATCATTGAATTTGAGTCGAGCAACTTCTTTGTCGAAGATGTTTTTAACAATAATTTCTCCCGTAGGAGTAATGTGTGTTTCGCCACTATTTTTAAGTTCTGTTCCGAATGTAACATTCGGATATTCATACCATTCTTGTTCTGTATAGAAATTTAGTAATTCTGCTTCTTCTCTTAAGTTATCTCCTATTTTGATTAGGATAGGTAAACCT
>CAZCCQ010000002.1:0-17827 GCA_964497595.1 uncultured Candidatus Saccharibacteria bacterium
GAACGCTACGTTCGGGACGTAGAGGTCGTCCGTTCAAGTCGGATCACCCCGATGTGCTACAATGTTTCTATGCAGGATATATATGAAATACTTCAATCCGTAAAACAGGATATTATTGACAAAGAGCATTTAAGAGAGGATATAGAGGTATTGGAGAAGATAGATAGGCAGATGGGAAAGGAGATTACAGTAGACTCTTTCTACCATCCAACAGTACTGCGAATACTAGGAATGCTTTATACAGAACTCCAAGAATACGAAACAGCCCTTCGTATATATAGAAGGGGATTGCGAGTGGCTAAGAGTGATAAAAACAAAGGAGAAATAGGGCAGAATTTGGTTTCTCTCGCGGAGTTGTATTACAAAATGGGTGATATCCAGGGTGCTAAGGAGTATATAGATAAGGTTAAAGTTTTCGAAGGCATCCATTTTGGCACTAAATTTTACGAAATACATATCAATATCTCGAATATATTAGGCAGTATGAGCGCGAAGAAGGGAGATATCAAAAAAGCCAATTATCATTTCAAAAAAGCAGTCGATAAGGCTATTAAATGTGGATATGACAGGGGGATGCTTGTTGCTTTGGAGGAGATCTCAAAGCTGTATACAGGTAGTGAGCAAGGTAAGAGTATTCGTTGGATATCAGCATTGGCAAAAGCTAGCAAGAAGAAGTTTAGGCATTTGCTTCCTGAATTTCACCTTCTTTTAGCATACATATATATAGAGAGTGAGAAGTTTGAGAAGGCTAGGGCTTCTTTAGGGAAAGCATTGCAATTATCTGAAGAACAGAGTTTAATAAAGTATGTAGGAGAGGTTTATGAGGCCTACGGAGAACTGTCCAAGAAAGAAAAAGAAAATGATTATTTCGGACATTATCAAAAAGCCTTAGATTATTATGCTTCTGGAGGGTATGAGAATAAGTATAAAAATCTCTCTGCAAAGATAAATTTATCCTAAATACATATGGCTGATTACAAGGCAGATAGCTATTCTGGATATATAGCTCCTAAAGGCTGGAAACCAGAGAATGCCGATCAAGACTATATCATTACATATCTTGATATTGAGATGAGTGATGATGCAAAGGATAAATTTGAGGAGGTAGTGGCAGCCTGTGCAGCTGAAAGCTCTACTGGAACTTGGACTAAGGTGTATGACGGTGAAGGTTCTGGAGTTCCAATGGCAGAAAAGTTGAAAGCAGTAGCGTTTGATTTGGAGCCAGAAACAAAGACATTCAAAATAGCATACAAAGTTGAGTTATTTGAGCTAGGAAATATGTCAGGTTTACTAGCAGGGATTGTAGGAAATATTGGAGGTATGAAGATGGTAAAAGCTCTAAGGTGTTTGGATATTAGATTCCCAAAGAAAATGGTGGAGTCTTTTCCTGGTCCTCAGTTTGGTATTGATGGTGTAAGAGAGCAGTTGATGATAGAGGAAGGGCCTTTACTTCTAACTGTGCCTAAGCCAAAGATAGGTAGGACAGCACAAGAGCAAGCTGATTTAGCTAGAATTCTCTTTACAGCAGGGAATGGTGAGTATCACGGAATTAAAGATGATGAGAATGTAACAAGTTTGTTTTTTAACAAGTTTGAAGATAGGTGTGAGAAAGTTTTAGATGTTATTAAAGATGTTGAGGCTAAAACAGGTAAGAAAAAATTCTATCTTTGTAATGTAACTCATTCGAATATCGATACAATGTTAGATAGAGCTGGGATGATAAAAGCACATAATGGTAGATGGATGATGATGGATGTCGTAACAACAGGTTTTGCAGCTGTTGAGACTTTGAGAAGAAGAAATCCAGGTTTGGCTATTCACGCGCATAGGGCAATGCATAGCCTGTTTACGAGAGAATCAGGTCCTGGTGTGTATGATAAAGGAGAAATATTGGATTTTTCTATGTCTATGGTGGCGAATGCAAAGATAATGAGACTTTTAGGTGTAGACTCTATGCACGGTGGAGCGCCTGGTACTAAGATGGAAAATTACGGAGAGCCAAAGTTAGTTAGAGATGTTTTGGAGTTGGATATAACTCCAGAAACTAGTATAACTCTTGGGCAGAATTGGTTTGGAATGAAACCAGTTTGGCACGTGGCATCGGGAGGTCTGCATCCTGGCTCTATTGGAGAGGTGATTAAACAGTTGGGGGAAAATATTATGATTCAATGTGGTGGAGGTGTACTTGGTCATCCTTGGGGGATAGAGGCTGGGGTAGAGGCAGTGATTCAAGCTAGAGATATAGCTCTTGGGAGAGGAAATTTGGAAGAATGGATCTCTCAGAATTCTGACTCAGCTCTTGCAAAGGCTGCACAGCATTGGGGCTTTGGTCCGAGAATCGTATAGCCCCATAGTTGTATTCTTCTGCTATGTAAATGTTGTGTTTATGAAGAAAGTTATGAAGATTTTGTTCTCTTTGATCAAAGTGGATCACATAATGAGGGCAATGGGGAAGTAAGATATCTAGATTCTAATTTCTCAGAGTGAAACGAAGTGAAATTTCTAAATAAAAATTAGGGATTTTCGTTTAAATCTTCTAAACTCCAAAAACAACAAATTTGCTCGGGAGGAATTTATCTCCAAGAATTTACTGGATTATTGGGATTCTTTTTTGACTATCTATTTTTGAACAGGGCGATTTTTGGATAATGGTAGCTTCTGTTGGAGAGATTACTAAGAAAGTTTCACTAGAGAGGAATTAGAAAAAGTAGGGAGACCAGATAGAGATTAGCCTTTTCTCTGGAGGTTTTCTATATGCTTTTTAAGATATTGTCCTGTATATCCATTTTTGACTTTTATGATATCCTCAACTGTGCCCTCTGCTACGATGTTTCCACCTTTTTCTCCACCTTCTGGTCCTAAGTCTATAATCCAGTCAGAATTCCTAATAATATCTAAATTATGTTCAACGATGATCACAGTATTACCTTTGTTTACTAATTCTCTAAGAATTTTTAGAAGATTATCTACATCATAGTAGTGTAGACCTGTAGTTGGTTCATCTAAGATATACAAAGTATGCCCTGTGGAAATTTTAGAAAGCTCTTTTGCAAGTTTTACTCTTTGAGATTCTCCTCCAGAGAGGGTGAGAGCGGACTGTCCAAGTTCTATGTAACCAAGTCCAACCTGATCTAAAACTTGGAGTCTTCTATGTAGGTATGGAACATTTTTGAAAAAATTCAAAGACTCTTCAACGGTCATCTTCAAAACTTCGGCAATATTTTTTCCCTTGTAATCGATTTGTAAAACTTCAGAATTATATCTGGAACCATCACACTGGTCACAGGTGATGTAAATATCTGAGAGAAATTGCATTTCGATTTTTATCTGACCTTCACCTTTACATTTTTCGCATCGACCACCCTTGACATTGAAACTAAATCTCCCAGGTTTGTAACCTCTGGCTTGTGCCTCATTGGTGTATGCGTATATATCTCGAATGTAAGAGAATACACCTGTGTATGTTGCAGGATTAGACCTAGGCGTACGACCTATAGGGGATTGATCTATACTGATTATTTTATTTATATTTTCGATTCCATCTATACCGTTATAATTACCTTCTACCTGTTTGCCATTCATAATTCTGTTTTCTAGAGCAGGGTAGAGGGTATTTTCTATCAGAGAAGATTTGCCACTGCCAGAAACTCCGGTAATAGAAATAAGGCGTGATAGAGGGAAATCTATGCTCACATTTTTGAGATTATTGGTAGTTACATTGTAGATGGAGAGTTTTTGATTCCTTTTCGGTAAAATTTCTTTTTTCAAGTTCTCGCCTATTATTAAAGAGTTTTTGAGGTACTTTGCAGTCAATGTGTCTGTCTGCTTGATTTCATCATAAGTTCCTTGTGCTATTAGCTCTCCGCCGTGTTTCCCTGCTTTTGGCCCTATATCTATTACCCAATCAGCCTGTCTCATAGTATCTGGATCGTGTTCTACAATAATGACTGAGTTTCCTGAGTCTCTTAGACTTTTTAATGAATTTGTAAGCTTTGAAATGTCTCTTGAGTGTAGTCCTATGGAGGGCTCATCAAGTACATATACCACTCCTGATAGACCAGTACCTATTTGCGAAGCCAGTCTAATTCTTTGAGATTCTCCTCCAGAGAGAGTATTTGCCTTTCTTGATAGGGTCAAATAGTCTAATCCAACATTTACTAAGAATTCTAATCGAATAAGTATTTCTTTTAGAATAGGTTCGGCAATTTTTGCTCTATTTCCCTTTAGTTTTAGGTTGTTAATGAAAAGAATCAGGGTGGTTATGGACATCTCAGTTAGTTCTACTATATTCTTATCTGCAATTCTTACTGCAAGAGAGTATGCTTTGAGTCTTTTACCTTCACATATAGGGCAAAGTATTTCGGACATATATTTTTCTATCTCCATTCTTGAGAATTCTGATGTGGTTTCGCTATGTTTTCTCTCTAATTCTGGAATGACACCCTCATACTGTGTCATATGTGTATTTGTTCGTCCAAATCTGTTTGTGTATTCAATTTCGTAATACTCTTTTGCTCCTTTGGCGTAGAAAATTAGATCAAAAATCTCTTTTGGATACTTTTTAATAGGAGTTGAGAGATCAAACTTGTGGACTCTTGCTACTTCATTAAGTATTCTTGTGGTCCAACTGTCTTTTGTTGTCCTATTCCCCCAAGGGAATATTCCTCCCTCTCTAATTGTAAGGTTAGGATTGTACAGTAAATCTATATCTATTTGCTGGAGAAATCCTAATCCGGCACACTTTTCACAAGCTCCCTCTGGAGCATTAAATGAGAAAGAAAGCGGAGTTATTTTAGGGTATGACAGTCCACATTTTGTACAGCTATTATTCTCTGAGAAGAGGAATTCTTCTTTATCTACAAGCACTTTTACCTCTCCGCCAGATTCTGTAGTAGCCAGCTCAATGTCGTCAGTAAGCCTTTTTTTGAATTCTTTTGATGAGGGGTCTTCTGAAGTTAGTCTGTCTATAACTAAATCTATTGTGTGCTTCTTGTTTTCCTCTATATTTATATTCTCTATATCATCAAGTAGGTATGTTTCGTTATCAATTATTACTCGAAGGTATCCTTTGTTTAATAATTTCTCAAGTAGGTATTTAAATTGTCCTTTCCTGTTTTTTATCAATGGTGAAACCAGGATAATATTTTTCGTGGAACCTTTGGCCATCTTGAGTACTTTTTGTGTTATTTCTTCTATGGTTTGAGATTCTATAGGGACGTTGCATTTTGGACAGTGGGCTTGACCTGTATGTCCGTAGAGTAGTCGTATGTAGTTGTATATCTCGGTGATTGTGCCTACTGTGGATCTTGGGTTTGTTCCTGTTGTTTTTTGGTCGATTGAGATAGCTGGGGATAATCCTGTGATTGATTCGACATCAGGTTTTTTCATTATCCCTAGAAATTGTCTAGCGTAAGAGGAAAGAGATTCCACATATCTTCTTTGTCCTTCCGCGTAAATTGTGTCGAAGGCCAGCGAGCTTTTTCCGCATCCAGATACTCCCGTAATTACCACCATTTTGTTTTTTGGGATATCTACAGAGAGGTTTTTGAGGTTATTCTCTTTAGCTCCTCTTATTTTTATGAATTCGTTTTTCATCAGACATACATTATACCATTAAAGTTAGATATTTTTCGACCTGTAGTATGTTAAATATATAGATGAAATGTTGTATAGGGCTTGGTATAATAGGATTCCCTATACAGGGCTGGTCTGTACCCTGTACTGTAGTGCACCCGTAGCTCAATTATGGATAGAGCAACGCACTCCTAACGCGTAGGTTGCTGGTTCGATTCCGGCCGGGTGCGTGTTGTTAGGGGTTGTAGTTATTGGAGTTTGTATTCGTAGATGTGGAAATTACTATTTTCATCTACTTCAAAAAGGATTAGATAGTCTTTGGTATTTTTGGTTGTGGAGGCAAGTATTTTTGTTGTAGAAATTATTTTACGGTTATTTTCGCCATCCCTTTGGGAGAAGTATACTGTGTCATCTTTTGTGTATTTTATGTATGTGGTGTTAGGGATCCAGGCGGGGTTGTCACTTTTTTTAGCGTAAGGGAAGGTTAGTGAGCCTATTTGTTCTAGATGGTCTAATTCATATTTTTTGAATGTGTAGGTATATATAGTATCGAGGCTTTCGAAAAGCAAATGTTTTTGGTCTGTGGCAAAGTCGATTAGTTTTGATGGGTAGGGGGAGATCATTAAGTATGTTCCTGTTGTTATGTCGTACCAGTATGCTGATGTTGTGGTTGAGATAAATAGTCCACCAGCTTTTTTGTTTACGGTAATGCTGTCAATTTCACCGACAGTTAGCGTGCTTTCTTGAGAATTTTTGAATGGTATGTCTTCTCTTTTTACCTCTCTGTGATGTTTTATGTATTCAATGTTTTTCTGCATATATACTGTATTTACAGGGTAGTTTCCTTGGATTCCGTCTAGGTTGATTTGTTCAATTGAGTAGGTGTAGATGTCGGAATCTTTTAAGCTGACATCTTTTACTGTGTAGAATGTTCCGTCATTGTCTGTTGACCATATGTGTTTTTCTCCGTTTGTTCTGCTTATTAGGGTGTATAGGTTTGTATTGAGGATATTGTAGGAGAGTATTCCGTCGGTTGTTGTTATTATTAAGTGTTTGTTGTCTTTTGCCCACTGTATATCCGTAGTATTGGGAGGTGTGTTTATCAGACTGGTTTCTAATGGTAGAATTTCGGCTGAGGTGTTAACGATATGCTTTTCTTTGATATTGTTTTTTGTAAGTGTCATTACGGCGTAGTATCCATCAGGAGAGAGTAGTAGATCAATGTCTTTATTGTCATTTTGCCATATTCTATTAGGGTTGCTTGAGATATCCCATAATGTTCTTTCTATGCTGTATTTCCAAAGGGAGTATTTCCCATTTTGTTCATTAAGTAGGATTAAAGCTATGTTTTCTCCCTCATTAACCCAGAATTTCTCTACAGGTTTTTCAGGATTCCATACTGTAGTTTTCTTTGGTTCTGCGAGAATTAGCCAAGGATAGAGAATAGTGGTTCTATCTTCCATTATATTTATATTTTTACTCCAAGTAGTGTAGCCCTCTTTTTCAACAGATATTTTGTGTATTCCAATATCAAGGAGCATATTTTTAGGAGTATTTCCGATTTTTTTGTTATCGACAAATAGTATGGCAGATGAAGGAGAGCTTTTAACATAGAGAGCAGCGGTCTTTTTTATCTCTCTTCTCTGTATGTCTAAACGATATCCTTTTGCGAGGTAGAAGATTCCAATAGTGAAAAGTATAATTAGGGAGATGTATGCTAGCGGAATTATGGAGGGCAAAAAGGAGAATACTTTTTTTGCTTTATTTTTCTTGTTCATAAGGATATGGTGAAAGTATAGCATAATGGCGTATAAGTTGTTAGAATATTGTCTATATGGAAAAGAAAAAGAGGATTTTAACAGGGGATAGGCCAACAGGTAGGATGCATATTGGGCATTTGTTTGGCACTTTGTTAAATAGAGTGAAATTACAATATGAATATGAGACTTTTGTAGAAATAGCTAATGTTCAGGCTTTGGCAGATAATTTTGATAATCCAAGTAAGGTCCGAGAGAATATAGAGGAGCTTCTATGTGATTACTATGCAGTAGGGATTGATTTTGAAAAAACAAATGTTTTTGTACAAAGCGAAGTTCCTGAGATACACGAGATTTTTGTATATCTTTCAAATTTCACTACTGTACAGAAGATTTTGCATAATCCTACAATTAAGACAGAGATGGTGCAGAATAAATATGAGAGTTCTACTCCTCTTGGTTTCTTCTTTTATCCGATACATCAAGTTGCAGATATTCTTTGTGTTAATGCGGACTTAGTTCCAGTAGGGAAGGATCAAGCCCCTATGGTTGAGGATAGCAGGGAGATTGCTAGGAAATTTAACAAAACATACGGAGTTGAAGTTTTTAACGAGCCGGATGCGTTGTTTGGTGTGACTGTTAATGTCCCTGGGATAGACGGAAGTCAGAAAATGGGAAAGAGTTTGAATAATGCAATATATCTTTCAGATAGTGAAGAAGAGTTAAAGAAGAAGGTATTTAGAGTGTATACGGATCCTGATAGAATTCACGCAACAGATCCAGGCAAGATAGAGGGGAATATTGCATTTGCATATTTGGATCTTTTTGCTAAGGATAGTGAAGAGATTGCTCAGATGAAAAAGAGATACCAAGAAGGAAGTATCAAAGATATAGAGGTAAAGGAGAGACTATTTGAAATTATGAATGAGTACCTTCTTCCCATTCGAAAGAGAAGAATGGAAGCAGAGAAAATGAAGGGAGAATTGATGTCTAAAGCGTTGAAATCTAGTGAGAAGGTATCTGAAATTGCAAGAGATACTGTAAATAGGATGAAATCAGCAATGCTATTAGATCTTAAATAATAGATAACTTGTAGTAATTTTACTATGCTTGGAAAGAAATTAGGTATAGACCTTGGAACAGCTAATTCAGTGATTTTTGTACAAGGTGAGGGAATTGTATTAACCGAACCGACCGTAGTTGCCATAGATTTGAATACCTTCACCGTTATAGCTGTAGGGAAAGAGGCAAAAGAGATGATTGGTAAAACACCAGAGAATATTGTCGCAAGAAGACCTTTGAGAGAAGGGGTTATTGCAGATTCTAGAATAACAGAGGCTTTGTTAAGACACTTCTATGATAGAGCTTTGGGAAAGTCAAGATTTTTTAAGCCGGATGTCGTCATAAGTGTGCCGGCAGGTATTACTTCTGTTGAAGAAAGAGCAGTTTTGAAGGCCGCGAATGCTGTGGGATCAAAGACGATAACACTGCTTCCTGAGCCACTTCTGGCTGCTTTGGGTGCCGAGTTACCTATTCACACCTCATCAGGAAATATGATTGTAAATATGGGTGGTGGTACTACAGAGGTAGCAGTTCTTTCTTTAGATGGGATAGTAGAGTATGAGTCATTGAGAGTTGGTGGTGATTCTTTAAATGATTACATCATTTCATATATGAGAAAGAAGAAAGGAATAATGATAGGAGAGCAAACAGCTGAGAGTATTAAGATGAAAATTGGTTCTGCTGTTGAGGTTAGAAATCCAAAAAGTATGGAGGTGAGAGGGAGAGATGTTGGTGCTGGTATGCCAAAATCAATAACTGTTGATTCTAATGATATTGCAAAAGCTATTGAATTCCCCCTAAGGAGAATAATTGGAACGATTAAAGAAGTATTGGAGAAAACACCTCCAGAACTATCGGCCGATATTATAGATAGGGGTATGGTGATGAGTGGTGGTACCGCGAAATTAAGAAACTTGGATAAACTCTTCTCCAGGGCAATGGGAGTTCCTTGCCACGTTGCAGATGAACCTTTGTATTGTGTTGTTAAGGGTACTGGTATAGCATTAGAGTTATTGGCGACAGGGGAGAGAAAATTCTCTTTCAACAGAGAGTTTAGAAGATAATAATTTTGGTTAAGTATACGTATGGGAATTTTTAATACTAAGAAAAAAGATATGACATTGGAGGAGGTAACAAAACTACTTTCTAACTTACGACTTCCTACAGCGTTGGTATTTACTCCTATTAACTTAGAGATCGAGAAGAAGAAATTTTTTGAATCAGATACTTACGAACCGTATTTTAAATACAGATTGGTTAAGAATGATAATAATCAGATTTTGAATAAGCTATCAGGTGTGGAAAGTATTTCGGATGTCGATCCTCGAATTTCTCAGTTTTATGTTGATTTAATAAATTCAAAAAAGCAAGCAAATGACTTGTTGAATGCAGTTGGTAAGAATAGTGAAGTTACAGAGATTTCAAAAGAAAGGTTTGGTGAGCCTAGTGATAAGCTATTTAGAAATTCTTGCAGAGTCCTCCGAGGCTTAGTTAAGAATTATCACCTAGCAAAAACTATTGTCAAGGGGAAGGATACTATTCTTAAATATGATGATATTGTGGATGTTTTTGCGAAGGTATTTGCAGAGTTAGGTTTAGAGGGGTGGGAAGTTTATAAGTCTATAAATATAACGAAGAATGGAATAAAGGTAGGTGTTAAAAGAAAACAAATATTAGTCAATCCTGAAGTTCAAAAAAGTTTACTTAGAGTAAAAAAATCAATAGTACACGAGGTTGGTACTCACGTTTTAAGATCTGAAAACGGATTCAGAACAGGTTTTCCTGCTTTAGGGAATTCGAATCTTCCAGCGTCATTGGATATTGAGGAAGGTCTTGCCACTTGGAATGAAAAAGAAATGGGATTACTAAGTGAAAAGTGGTTGAAAAAGAAAGCTGCTTTGACTTATGCAATTAAAATTGGTGAGAAGATGAGTTTTAGAGAGTTGTACAACTGTATGTTATCTGTTTTTCCTAAGAATTCTGCATTTGATACGGTGTATAGAGTTAAAAGAGGGTTATCTGATACAGCAAAAGCAGGTATTTATACGAAAGATATTGTTTACTTCAGAGGATTTCGGAAAGTTATGAAGAAATTGGAAACAGATAAGTCTCTTTATCCACTTCTTTATGCAGGAAAAATAGACTTAAAACAGTGTGATTGGGTAGTAGATGGTTTGATTCCTAAGGCAAAAATGGTTCCTTCGAAGGAAATGTGGAGTAATATCTTTAAGAAAATAGGGGTGTAGCCATTGCTTTCTAGCATTTCCCCATTTTATTCCTTAAATGCAGTGATAATTGCTTCAGCAATATTTACTGGAGTGCCGTCTTCTATTTTGGTTTCGTAAGCTTTATATCCGGGATGAAATCCGATCTCTTGTATGTGTGGCTTTCCATTTATATACATAAAATCTACAGCTATGAAGTCTGCATCTAATATCTTTGCCATTTTCTCTGCTATTTCTCTAATTTCATCGTTTGGTTCATTGTACATTTCATAAATTCCTTTGCTGACAGTCATAAATCCTTCGGATGCTTTTCTTTTCCACCCAGCAATAACTTTTCCTAATTTAACAAAAATTCTGTAATCTTCTGCTGTGTCAGAGAATTCCTGCAAGAAAAAGTCTTGAAGGTTCTGACCATCTAGGCCTTCTTGTTTATAGTCGTTGTCTGAATCTAGTTTAAATACATTCTTTTTAATTTTTTCTTTTCCGTCTATGAATTCAACACGATTGACTCCCGCATATTCTTTTGTAATTAAAGGATAGTTTTTCAAAATGTCTCTTTCTCGCAAGTAATCGCCATCAGATCTGTAGTATGTATTGAAATGTGGAATGTTATTTTGGGAGCAGAGTAGGGCGATTGCAATTTTGTTGTAGTAAGGGAATTTTTTTATTGCCTCTGAGTTTTGGACTAAGATTTTCTTGTCAGGATTTACGGTGTTGTACGTATCAATATGGTCAATAATGTATCTTTTGAAGTGGTACTCTCGGTCATTATGTAGACTATGACCCCTGAAGATAATATGAGTGTATTGTAAAATGTCTTTTCCGTTAGCCTTTATTATGGTTTTTCCATCTACGAAAATGAATTCTAACTGATCATTATATGCAAAATCATTTTTGATATTCTTTTTGTCTAATTCCTCGATTAGTCTAGCAGAAGCTGTTGGGATTTCACCCATTCCTGCCACCTCAACTCTTTGTCTCTTGTCAATGATTAGATACTTCATATTTGCCTATAGAATATTAAATTTATATACAAAAACAGCAAATAGTACATATACCACAAGGATATTTGTACAGACCAGCCCTGTTATATGGTTTTAATTTTATCTATATATTTCTTCCTTTTGTACTTCTTTGCGGTTTCTATTTCTTCTTTTTCTGCTTCTTCCTTACTTACTATTAGCATATCTATTTTATTAAATCCTAGTCCGTCAATCTTAACTGCTTCCCAATCTCTGTGGTGAATGATTATTGCATCTAAGGAAGCATTTACTTTCAGGGCTTCAATTGCTTTCCATTTTTCCAAATCTTTGTTTATATCCAACCCATTTATTCGGATCTCTCCTTCTTTGTATTCTCCTACCACATCTTTTTCATTTAAATATGACCAGAAAATGAATTTCTTTCTCAAGAGTGTGGGTATGTCAGGTAGAGTGTTTCCCACAACAACGATTTTCTTTGTGTGATTGTCTTTAAGTAGTTTTTTTACGAAGGTGTCGGCTACATAGGATCTGTCTTTACCTAATACTGGGAAGAGGTTTAAATATGCTTCAGGCATAGTGTTTACCTCTAAGATGGCTCCATTGTCTGTGGTAAGAGGTTTACTTAAATCTTTGCAGAGTACATCTACTCCTAATACGAATGCGTGTATAGAGGTTGCAATACTTTCTACTATATATTTGATTTCGGGAGAGACTTTGTCTGTAAAATCTTCTGTAATGCCTCCTTGACTCATACTTGCTACTTTTCTCACCTGAATTTTTTCTTCAGCTTTAGGAATTGATTGGAGAGAGAGCTTTTGTTCTTTTAGATAGTCACGTAGGGGTTCGTCTATAATGATAGGTTTTAGTGTGTGAGATGGATTTGTTATATCTCTTTTTGGATCCGCATTGGTTTGTTCTATTAGTTTTTCTATTGAACTTTCTCCGTCGCCAATTATAAATGCAGGGATTCTTTTTGTTGCTATTTCTAATCTACCATCAATGACTAGGAGCCTGTAATCTTCTCCTGCAACTTGTTCTTGTATCATAATTTTTGTTTGCCACTCTTCTCGTACTTTTTTGCCCATAATTTTTTGTGCAAACTCATATGCTTTTTCAGCTTCTTCTAAAGTCTTTACTCCCACAGTAACCCCTTTTCCTCCAGTTAAACCTGTTGGCTTAATAACGACTGGCTTATTGTAATCATCCCATACTTCTTCCAACTGAGTTTTGTTATCGATAGTCTCCCATTTTGGGATAGGTAATCCTAATCTATCAATCATAGTATTAGTAATCCATTTGTCTTTTTGTAATTCCTTTGCAATTTTAGAGTCTTTACTAGAAGATATGGAATATATGATTCCAGAATTTTTACCACATCCGATTGTATGATGTCTGTTAAATGCTTTAGAATATCCAGGCTTATCGCTTGAAATAATTTTGTCTGATATGACAGTAGGTGTGATTTCATAGCCTAAATTGAATGCGGAGTACAGTGCTGGAATAGTAGACATAGAGGAAACTCTTTGTTTTATTAGTGTCTCAACAATATATTCTTTGCATTCCTTGTATCCTATTTCTTTTTGAGATAATTTATTTATATATTCACTAGCTTCTCTCCAAAGGAATGGTATTTTTGTTTCAATATATAGTTTCCCTTCAGAGAAGTAGTATATTTCTAAAAAAAGAGGATGAAAACTACTAACAAGATCTAACAATTTTCTAATATCTTCTGTTTCCTCTGCTTCTATAATTACAGTAGAGTAGGTTGATAGAAAATTTAATCCTTGTAGAACTTGTGCATTTTTCATATTAGTCTTTATTATTTTAAATATTTATCTCTAATGTATTCCATTATTGGAATTGCAACTCTCACCGCTTCACCTTTATCTACTTTGTAATGAAGTCTTAAACCAGGGTTATAGTTAATTTCATTTATTGCAACAGTATCTGGCTTTGTAATATCTTTAGCAATTATATCTACACCCCCAAATTCCGAGCCAATAGCTTTAATAGCTTTTATGGCCAATTGTTTGTAGTAGTCGTGTACTTCACTTGCACATTCCTCTGTAGTACCTCCTGTTGTTAGATTGCAATTATATCTTAATATAACTTGTTGATTCTCTGCAGGTATTGATTCAAGATTAAGGTTTTCTCTCTGTAATTTCAGCATTACTTCATTATCTATTACTATTGGAAGGAGAAGTTTCTCCTTTCTTTTTTCATTACTAATTTCTATGAGCTTTCTTATTGAATTAACTCCATCTCCTGTAATGTGTGCAGCCTTTCTTCTAACAATGCCAACAACTTTGTCCCCTACAGTAAGAAATCTGTAGTTTTCCCCTGTTATGAATTGCTCAGCAACAACTTTCTTCTCATCCGAGGGTGCATTCGACATCTCAAATGCGGATTTATATGCTTTTAATACCTGTTCTTCACTTTGAGGAAGTATAGAAACGCCTTTCCCACCAAGCTGTTGAGTAGGTTTAATGACAATATCTTTGTATTTATCGAAAAACTTAATAGCATCAATTTCGGAAGAGAGTATCTCTTGTTCTGGCACAGGTATATTGTGTTCCTTTAAAACCAAGTGTGTTAAATTTTTTCTTTTACATATTGTAGTACTAGGAGAAGAGGTTAGGGGAGTAACTGTGTTTACTATATACCAATAGTTATTGCCAACCTTAAATTCAGCTAAAAGACTATGCACAAGCACCTTATACTCTATTCCAAGAGCATCAGCAGCCTCAACGTAGTAAGACAAATGTATATTCCCTGCTTCTTCTAAGTAATTTTTCTCTTTCTGCATATTATTTTGTAAATGTTTTACTAGTATCAATTAAATATCCCTTTAATTCTTCTCGTCCTACAATCAAGTGATACTCTGATTCCTCTATTATTACGACTTCAATATCCTTAACCTCACCTGCAATCTTAATCTTCAGATCAACAACAGGTCTTACCTTTATAATTCCATCATCAACAATTTTTGCCACTCTTTTTATATTCTGCTCCAATGTCATTCTTTGGTTATTTCTCTCAATATATTCCTGTGCATCCTTCAAAGAAGTAAAACTCTTAGGTACCTCTAAAGAATGAAAATATTTAGTAGTATCAATAAAGCCAATTCTGTTAGCAAAAGTCTCTGAAATTCTAGAAGTAAGTATGCTAGTATCCATAAATGCTCTAGCCATCTCTTTCTCCTCTTCTTGAGATCTCTTCTTTCTTAACATCTTTCTGAATACAAGTATTTTCTCCGTGATACTAACAACCTTTCTTCCACTTATCGCTTCAATACTCTCCTCAACTTCTCCTCCGAACAACTCCTTTGCAATACGAATTCCGTGCTTAATGCTTTTAATATGAATATCTTTAACTTTTTCTAATCTCCATCTTAATCCAGCTTTGTTCGCTACCTGTATCCCAAGTCCAGGTCTAGCGTTTAATTCAAAGACAATAGGTCCTTTCTCCACATCCAAAGCTATATCCACCCCTACATATCCCAGTTTTGAAGCCTTTTGGCATCTAAGAGCGATTTCCAACATCTTATCCCAGTTCGGAATCTTAATTCCACTAAGTATCTTGTTTTCTTTCAAATCGGAAGTAGATTCAATATCCTCGTAAATATCTGGGAAAAGAGAAGATGTATTCATTTGCATAGCATAGGTAGTAATTCCCGTTGCAATATCAATACCTGCGCAAATAGCTCCAGAATGGAGATTCGCTGTACCGTTCGATCTTTTCGTAGGAATCCTCGTCATTGCCATTATTGGTACACCGTTAAAGCAAATAATACGAATATCGGGTACTCCTTTATATGAATACTGCTTAAGCACAGGATCTGTTTTAATTCTCTCCTCAATAATTGCAATATCTTTTCTGTTGCCCATAGAGAATCGTCCCTCCAATATATTCTCTATATGCAAAGTAATATCATTCTTAGTCATAACTGCACCGTTTGGTCTTATCCAAGCATTCTCTCCCTTCTTCTTACCGTAGAAGATAATAATACCGTTACCACCAGTACCTTGATTAGGCTTTATCACAAAACTCTTTGGTAAAGAATCCCAATCTAAAAAGCGAAGCTGATCCTTACTTCTTATCAACTTATATACCTCTGGAGTCCTAATTCCTTCTCTAGCTAAAATTCTCTTAGTCAAAATCTTGTTATCCGCAATCTCCTTCGCAGAAGGTGGATTATATGGTCTAATATACTCCTGATTCCTCCTGTTTATCCCCAGTATTTCTTTGTATTTACTGTTTAGAATCATCCTTCTTCTCTTTTGTAATAGATTTAAATCGGGACAGATCCTTGAAGCTTAATCCCTTAAATTGACCAACAAGCAGATTAACTAATATCAATACAGGAACAATCCATAAATTATTTATCATATATCCCGAAACTAAGTCTCTAGTGATAACATACCAACCAATCGTAGCCACAAAAACGGTGCCAAAAAGAGAAGTGACAGAAGTCTTCAAAGACTTCTGTACAAATTGCTTTATGAAGAAGTCAGAAAGTATTGCAATGCTAATCAGTGCCAAAGGAGGAATTTGAGCCATCTTGTTTAACCAAAGCCCATATCTATTTATCAAAATAATGAAAGCCAAAAGAGATATCGCGAGTAAACAGTAATTAATAGCTATTCTAGTAATGTAGTGCATTCTAATTTTTCGCAAGACAGAGTAAGAAACTAGCGTAGTTAATATCACAATTCCTGTAATAGCCAAGCCATACTTCAGACCAGTATATGAATAGGCAATAGCCAAAATGATAGGGGCGTATATCCCATAAGACTTTGAGCCAAAAGCATATCTAGCAATACTTACTATAGTGGCTACAATAGTCATAGCTACTAACAACTCTAATGTCTTCTCAGGAATACCACTCTCAATAACCCAAGAAGTAAAAGAAGAATATTCCACAGACCAAGATTTGATAATTTATATAAGGCAGATTTCAACCTCCAATTATATCACAGAACCAGGGCTGGTGTGTTAATTTAACCTTAACAGGGAAGGACTATTTGCTGTTATTTTGTACAAATTTAATATACTATAAGTCTAAAGATGGTGATAATATAGGAAATTTTTGTGAATTCCCATATAATCGAGGATATGCAACCCCAAGTTTACACAAAACAACTGTAAGTTGGTGGTTGCAACTGCCTAGACGACAATATAATTAGTCAATTAAATTATTATCTTAATATAATATGAGTTTTAGAAAAAACCTAGAACATCTAAGGAAAAGCAAAAAACTCTCACAGGAGGATCTCGCTTACAAACTTGGTGTGTCAAGGCAGGCAGTATCAAAGTGGGAGGCGGGAGCCGCATATCCCGAAACGGAAAAAATTCTTACTTTATGTAAACTCTTTGACTGTAGCCTAGACGAGCTAATGAAAGAAGATATCGCCGAGCTAAAAAAAGATCAAGAACGAAGATACTCTTTTAATGATCTAGTAGGTGAGATTACAAGTATCCTCAAAAGAACATTTAAAATGATTGATTCTATGGGGACGAAATCAATCATAAGATTCCTATTTGAGCTATTCTTACTTTTCATTCTAATATTAGTAATTCGCATACCGTTTGAAAGGTTGATTACACTCTCTCTCAATATTTTTAATCCCATAGGGGGAAGTGTCGCATTAGTTTCCTTTGGTCTTTGGAAATTTGTGATAGAGATAGTCTACTATGTAACTGCAGTTATAGCTTTTGTATACATATATAAAATCAGATTCCTAGATACCTTTGATGAATCTCTTTTAGAAGAAGATAAAAGCAATACCGATATTGTCACCGAAACTTCAGCAAAAAAAGAAATCAAAGAAGTTTCCGAAAACAAAATAGTAAAAAAAGTTCAAGTAATAAAGTATGATTTCGGTATTTTTTCTCTAATTGGCAAGATGGCTCTTTTTTTCATTAAGTGCCTAACATTCTTCTTGGCTATGCCAATAATATTCTTACTATTACTTGCAGTAGCAGGAATGGTTGTCGCAATCGTATGGCTTTTTAATGGGGTAATATTTCTCAGTATTATTGTATTCCTCATTTCATTCGTACTCTTTGCGATATCTCTTCTAAAAGTAATGTATAACTTTGTAGTAAATCATAGAATTAACTGGCAAAAGCTTTTTGTAGTACTCGTAGTTTCAATAATAGGGCTTGGTATTGGTATGGGTCTGGGAGCTTTAGAGTTAACTAAGATGACAGTAGTAGAAAAATC
>CAZCCQ010000003.1:0-16779 GCA_964497595.1 uncultured Candidatus Saccharibacteria bacterium
AATTGGAGATAGTTCACAATCAACTTTACTTTCTTTCTCATTTTCCCTCTCTGGACGATGTATAACTTCTTCTTCCTGAATATTTTCATCTCTTACTATCTCGTCATTTGTATTTTCTTTACTACTTAGGTTACCTGTTCTTACGGGAGATTTTATAAGAGAAAGCTCATTACTACTCAAATCTGAAAGTACCGATCCATCTCTCGTTGTTACCTCTACAGCAATGTCATATATCCCATAAACTAATGGCGTTTCTATATTACTTAAGTCTAATGTCCACTTATTTCCATCTGTAGTAAGTTGAGTATTTTGTCCAAGAATATACCGAACATTAGAAAGAATCACGGTAAGACTCTGACTGTTTAAATTGTCATATGTACCAGTTACAACTGGTCTGTTTCCTGTCCAGCTTATGATATCTACTGTTGGGATATCCGCATCTGCTCTCAGAATTGTAAGCTCATCCTTTGTAGGATCTTCGGTCACATTGCCTGCCTTATCGTGGAATGTGACAATAACATTGTATTTGCCTGGTATTAGATTTAAAATACCACCCTGCAATTTCCATTTACCATCTTGGTTATTAGCAGCGGTATATACTATCCCAGAAATAGTGACTTTAATCTCGGCCTCTGGGTCATCAACTGTTCCTGTTAATTCTGGAGATGTATTGATACCTTCACTTATTGGATCAAGTGTTCCAGTTGGTTTAATCGTATCCACAGTTATGCTTTTCTCTACTGCAGTTACAGTTGTATTCCCAGCTAAATCAGTTGCTATAGCAGAAACAAGATAATCTCCGTCACTCAAATTTGTGTCTATTGTACCCTCTGGTAATTCCCAAGTACCATCTCCATTATTGGTAGCTGTGTATGTTTTGGAATCTACAGTTACAAAAATTGTTGCTGTTGGATCATCTGTTGTACCCTCTAATCTAGGAGAAGCTGATGTCCCATATTTAGATATAATATCTATAATCGGAGGTGTGGTGTCGTAAGTGACTGTATTGTCTATACTTGTTGATTTTATATTTCCATTTCCTGCAGGACCAAATATCATATTTTCTCCTATTTCTACTTTTGCTACGTCACCATCTGTCATATAAGTTACTTCAATTTCATAGGTTGAAGAACCAATTTTTGTTAAAGATGTAACTGCTCCTGTAGTCCCTGATAGTGTAATGTCACTAGAAGTAAATGTTAATTCATCAATCACTTCACAAAATACTACAGTAAACAGAGCTGAGTTTATATTTGTTGGATCTTTTTGAGAGGATTTTTGATTTATAGCCACAGTTGGACGTGTAGTGTCTATTTCTAATTCATTTGTCGTAGAGTCTGTAGAAGTATTAGTAGCCTTATCTGTTACGTGGGCAACAATATTATATATACCATCAGATAGAGTCGTTATTGTAGAAGCAGGAAGTGTCCACGTACCATTCTTGTTATTTGTTGCTGTGTATATTTTCCCATTAATTTCTATCTTTACCGTTGCATCATTATCATTGATCGTTCCTGTTAATTCTGGAGATGTATTATTAGTTAAAAGATTATTAACTGTTACAACTGGAGGTGTAATATCATAGCTTAACAATGATCCTATAAATACACTTAATTGATTCTTATTCCCATATATATCAGATACGCTTCCTTTAGGTAATCTTGCAGAAACAACATCTCCATCAGTCATATTGTTTATAGTAATTGACCAAGTATCATCATCTATCTGCGTAAAGTTTGTGATATTAGCTGTAGTTGTTCCAACTAGTACAATATCACTTTGTGTGAAGGTAGATGCAACGACATCGTCCCCAAAGAAAGTAAATATAAATTCTCCGTTGTTAATATTCGTAGGTGTTACCTGATTAGTTGCCAATGTAACTTCAACTGTTAAGAGGTGTTCATCAATTGTTAACTCATCTGTTGTGCTGTCTGTACCAATATTCCCTGCTCGATCTGTTGCTGTCGCAACTACATTGTATACCCCATTTGGAACTGTATCTGTGATATCTACATGCCAATAACTACCTACATCATAGGTGGCATTATATGTAACACCGTTTACTGTTACTTTAAGAATAGCATTCAAATCGTCTACTGTCCCATGGATATGTGGTGTATGATCATTTGTGATTGTTTCTTCTACCGTTATTACAGGTGACACATTATCTACAGTTAATTCCCCACTTGTTGAATCTGTTCCGACATTTCCTGCGATATCTGTAGCAACAGCTGATACACTGTAAATTCCATCAGAGAGAGTGATTATTATTCCAGAGTTTAGAGTCCAAGTTCCATCTGCATTATTTGTTGCACTGTATTCTGTCCCATTTACTGTAACTTTAATTGATGCGGTATTATCATTTATAGTTCCTGTTAATTGTGGAGAACGATTTTGAGTAAAGAGTGTATTTACTGTAATTAGAGGAGCAGTTGCATCATATGTTACCTTATTGTCTGTGCTTGTACTCGCTTCATTTCCATTACCTGCGATATCATTAACACGGTTTGCCGGAATTGTAACAGTTATTGTGCTTACAGAAGTCATTCCTGTAATCGTAAGAGTCCATTCGTTTATACTACTTTCTACAAAACCTGTAACTGACGCTGCACCTCCATCTATGTTAATATCCGAAGGCGTGAATGTTGTTTTGTTTATGTCTTCAGAAAAGATAATAGTAAATTGGGCTGAGTTTACATTTGTTGGATCTGCTTGGCCTACCTTCTGATTGATTGTCACTGTTGGCTTAGTTATGTCATACCTCACACTGTTATCCGTACTCGTACTCCCTTCATTACCGTTACCTGCTGGATCACTCAACTTGTCTGCTCCTATCGTCGCCACTACTGTGTTGTTATCACTCATTCCTGTTACCACAAACTCCCACGTTACATTATCTATCTTACTAAAGGTTGTTACCGTTCCCGTTGTTCCTGTCAGTGTTATATCTCCTGATACAAATGATGTCTCGTTTATCGGTTCGGAGAATACTACTGTATATGTTGCTGAGTTTACATTTGTTGGGTCTGCTTGACCTACCTTCTGATTGACTGTCACTGTTGGCTTGGTTATGTCATACCTCACACTGTTATCTGTACTTGTACTAGCAATATTACTATTGGTTGCCGCATCTATTGCTACTCCTACCGGAATTGTTAAAACTACTGTGTCTCCATCAGTCATCCCTGTTACTGTAACTTCATAATTCTTACCACTCCCACTAAAAGAAGTTATACTCCCTGTTGTTCCACTTACTACTATATCTGTATTTACAAAACCTGTTACATCTTCGGAAAATACAATTGTAAATGTTGCTGAATTTACATTTGTTGGATCTGCTTGGCCTACCTTCTGATTGATTGTCACTGTTGGCTTGGTTATGTCATACCTCACACTGTTATCTGTACTTGTACTAGCAACATTATTATTCCCAGCTAAATCTGTTACTTTTGATGCTGCAATGGTAGCCACCACCGTATTACCATCCGTCATTCCTGTTACTACAAACTCCCACGTTATATTATCTATCTTACTAAAGGTTGTTACCGTTCCTGTTGTTCCTGTCAATGTTATATCTCCTGATACAAATGATGTCTCGTTTATCGGTTCGGAGAATACTACTGTATATGTTGCTGAGTTTACATTTGTTGGGTCTGCTTGACCTACCTTCTGATTGACTGTCACTGTTGGCTTGACTGTATCTATTTTTAATTCATTCTCTGTAGAGTCAATCCCTTGGTTTGTAGCAGCATCCTTAGCTGTTGCAACAACATCATACACACCATCTACTAAAGTAAAACCAACATTTGCACTCCAAGTAGTACCATGATTTACTGCGGTATATATTAGACTATTAACAACTATAGATATTGTTGCTGTCGGATCATCAATTGTTCCTGTTATAGTAGGCTTTCTATTATTTGTAACAAGATTATTTATCGTTACAATAGGCGCTATCGAATCGTATGTCACTTTGTTATCTGTACTTGTACTAGCCGTATTTCCGTTCGCAGCCGAATCACTTACAGTATTTTCTGGTATTGTAGCTATTACAACATCTCCACTAGTCATTCCAGTTATGGTTGCCTCGTATTTATTAGTCCCTACCGTTGATAAATTCGTTACTGTCCCTGATGTCCCACTTAACATTATCTTACTACCATCAAATCCTAATACTGCTTCAGAGAATGTAATGACAAAAATAACAGAATTAACCTTAGTAGGATCTGGTGTATTTGCTTTTTGATTAATTGTTACTGTTGGACGAATCGAGTCGTATGAGACACGATTATCTGTACTAGTACTGCCTACATTTGGATTTCCTGCAACATCTGTTAAACTACCTGGCGCTATAGCAGAGACTGTAACATCACCACTGGTCATCCCAGTTACAGTAGCTTCATATATCATTTCATCTATTTTCACTAAATTTGTAACACTTCCTGTTGTACCTACTTCTGTGATATCGGAAGCCTCAAATCCTATCACTGGTTCGGAAAATACTATTGTCAAGTAAATAGCATTTACATTAGTTGGGTCTGGTGTGCCTGTTTTTTGGTTAACTGTTACTGTCGGTTTAACCGTATCTACAGTCAGTTCATTTGTAGTACTATCTGAAGCCGTATTCCCTGCGGAATCTGTTGCTGTAGCAATAATATCGTATTCTCCATCAGCTAAAACAACAGCCGTTGTTACATCCCAAGTACCATTTCCCCTATTTATCCCTGTATATTGCAATCCGTTTACTGTTACCCTAATTGATGCACTTGCATCATTAACAGTTCCTGATATTGTAGGTGTTGTTACATTTGTAATTAAAGAATTGACAGAAATTGTAGGAGCAACAGAGTCGTATGTTACTGTATTATTGGAAATTGTAGCTATTGCTGAGAGATTCCCTGCGACATCGATAGCAGCATTTTCAGGGACAGTAATCGTTGCTATATCTCCATTAGTTAAATTATTTACTGTTACAATGTAGTCAGTTCCACTTCCAGTTACACTTGTTATAGATCCAGTACCAGAAGTTGTTGTCCCAAGAGTTACATCATTAATATCAAAACCTGTTACTGTTTCTGAAAATCTAACGAGAAAGTGAATTGGTAGCACATTAGTTGGATCTTTCTGACCACTCTGTAACATAATTGTTGGCACAGGTCTAACAGTCTCAATTGTATAATTTTGTCTATCATCTACTGTTATACCTGTACTTGTTGTGGCTGTTACTACCAATGTGCCAGAAGATGTTATTGATCCACCAGTACATATAACAGGTACCGTTGCTGGTAAAGTTCCACAATTAAAACCACTAGAACCAGCTCCTGAAATATTTACGGTATTAATAATCTGTCCACTACTCCCATCAACTCGTATCGTTGTATCAGTAATTGGGACATTCTTTACTGTTGTCGGTGCAAGGATATTAATAGCTGGTGAGAATTGAAGAGTTTTCACACTTACACCCCCCACCATATCATATGCTCTCACAGTGACGGTGTGCGTTGTTGCTGGAGTTAAATTCACAACATACGGAGAAGTTTGAACAGAAAATGCACTTCCATCTACGCTAATTTCATAATGGTCAATTGCAGATTCATCATCTATTGCAGAGAAAGAAATTTGAGGATTATCTGGTGTAAATGTATCCCAGATTTTTACCGTGATAAATGGAGTATTAGGTGGAGTTGTATCGTATGTCACAATATTATTAGGAGCACCAGAACTAGAAGTATTGGTATTACCAACTGCATCTGATACAGAACCTGCTGCCATAGTTGCAATAACATCATCACCACTTGTCATACCTACAACTTTAAATTCATAATGTGTCTCATCAATCTTGGTAAGAACACTTATATGTCCAGATGTCGCTCCAAGAGAGATACCGGAAGCAACAAATGTTAAATCATCTATATCCTTGGAAAAGGTTATGGTGAAAAGAGCTTCATCTTGATTTGTATATCTATTTTGCGCAACATTTCTAACAATACTAACTGTAGGTCTAATACTATCAATGTATAGCTCATTATTTGTATTATCTGTTCCTATGTTTTCTGCCAAATCTTTTGCAGTCACAGAAACATTATATGTTCCACTTGGAATATTAAAGGCAGGAGTAACAGACCAAGTTCCATTGCCATTATTCGTTGCATTATACTGGAGTCCATTTACTGTTACTCGTATCTTCGCTTCAGAATCATCTATCGTACCTGTTATAGTTGGTCTAGAGAGATTTGTAGATAGTGTGTTTACAGTAACCACTGGTGGTGTAGCATCGTAAAGAACTGTATTGTCAGTACTTACACTTGCCGTGTTTCCATTCCCTGCTAAGTCTAATACTACTCCTGCAGGGATAGTAGCTTTTACATTGTCATTACTTGTCATCCCAGTAACAACTGCTTCATATATCGTACCATTGCCAGTAAGACCTGTTACAGTTCCAGTTGTGTTTGCTAGAACAATATCACTAGCAACAAAAGAGCTTTCATCAATTTTTTCTGGAAATACTATTGTAAATCTTGCACTATTAACATTTGTAGGATCAGCTTGAGATACTGACTTGTTAATACTTGTATGTGGTGCGACATTATCGTATGTAACTTTATTATCTGTACTTGTACTTGCAATATTACTATTTCCTGCAAGATCTACAACTTTATCAGCAGGTATTGTAGCTGTCGCTATATCATTATTTGTCATTCCTGAAACAGTAACCTCATATGCAGAACCACTCCCAGTCACAGATGTTACTGTTCCAGTCGTTCCGCTTATACTTATATCACTACTATCAAATCCAACAACTGACTCAGAGAAAACTACTGTAAAAACTGCAGAGTCAAAGTTCGTAGGATCGGGAGTTCCACTTTTTTGATTGATTGTAACTGTTGGTTTAACAGTATCTATAACAAGCTCTCCTGTAGTAGAATCAGTCCCAATATTTGTAGCAGTATCTGTTCCTTTAGCTATGACATTATATGTACCATCAGCAAGTTCAACTACAGTTTGTAATGACCAAGTACCATCTTCATTATTTGTTGCATTGTAGTTAATTCCATTGATTGTCACCTGTATAACTGCAAGGGAGTCATCAATCGTTCCTTCTATTAAAGGTGATGTCTCATTTGTCGTTAGTGGGTTTACTGTTATAACAGGAGGGGTATGATCCCATACGACATCATTGTCGGTACTACTACTGGCATTATTATTATTCCCTGCATAATCTTGAACTTTATCTGCTGGTAAGCTTAAACTTATTGTGTAATCTAATGTCATTCCTGTAATGGACGCTGTCCAAGTTGTTTGATTATCTTGAGTAAGATTTGAAACAGTCGCAGTACCCGCTACAAGACTTAAATCATCCGTGGTGAATGTTGATGCATTTATAGCTTCAGAGAAAACTATCGTGTAGTAGATTGTATCACCATTAGAAGGATCTACTTGAGTACTCGCTTGGTTAACTGTTACTGTTGGGGATGTAGTATCATATATTATTTGGTTATCATTCGTCGTACTTGCTGTATTGTTATTCCCTGCTAAGTCTTTTACCATTGCAGCTCCCAAACTTAATGTTGTTGTAGAATTACTAGACATACCTATAAGAGCAACACTCCAAGTAGTATTGCTCTCCTGTGTAAAACCACTAATAGTTGCACCACTACCAGTAATTGTAAGATCATTTGAAGTAAAAGTAGTAGCATCTATCTCCTCACTAAAAACAATTGTGTAATTAATTGGAGAAACATTTGTAGGATCGGCTTGAGATAAAGATTGGTTTACTGTGACTGTTGGTGCCGTCGTATCTATTGTTAATTCATTAGTTGTACTATCTGTAGAACTATTGGCCGCAGAATCTCTTGCTGTTGCTGATATGTCGTATATCCCTTCAAGAAGAGCATTTAGAATCGTGTATGTCCAAGTCCCATTCCCATTATTTACTGCACTGTAACTAATTCCATTAACCACTATTTGGATATTTGCAGCATTATCGTTAATTGTTCCCGAAACTGTTGGAGTTGTATCATTAGTAATTAATGAATTCACAGTTACCACGGGTGCAGTAATATCGTAGGTCACTTTGTTATCTGTACTTGTACTAGCAAGATTCTTGTTCCCAGCAATATCTTCTACAATATCTGATGGAATACTTACTTCCACCGTATCACCATCACTCATTCCTGTCACAGTTGTCTCATAATCTTTACCACTTCCAGTTAAACTAGTGACACTTGCAGTTGTAGAACCTGACAGAGCAACATCTGTAATAGTAAGTCCAGTCACAACTTCAGAAAAGGTAATCGTAAAAGCTGCAGAGTTAACCTTTGTAGGATCTGCTTGTCCTGTTTTCTGATTAACGGTTACTGTTGGTTTGGAGATATCATATCTAACAGCATTATCTATACTTGTACTAGCTTCATTATTGTTACCAGCTAGGTCTGTTAATTTATTAGCAAGTATGTTTGCCACAACTATGTCTCCATCACTCATACCTGTTACCACAAATTCCCAACTGATATTATCTATCTTTGTAAAAGTAGTAACTGTTCCTGTTGTTCCCGTTAAGGTTATGTCTGAGGACGAAAATGTTCCCTCATCAATTATTTCAGAAAAAAGAATTGTGTATTGTGCAGAATCCATATTCGTAGGATCAACTTGCCCAACTTTTTGCTCCAGAACTACCGTGGGTTTAGTTGAATCATATTTAACACTACCGTCTACACTCGTACTTGCATTATTACCATTCCCATCAGAATCAACTACAACAGTAGCTGGTAAAGAAAGTACAATCGTATCACCATCTGTCATTGCTGTGACTTCCACTTCATACTCCTTTGGCCCACCAGTTATTGCGGAAACTGTTGCAGTAGTA
This sequence comes from uncultured Candidatus Saccharibacteria bacterium, assembly GCA_964497595.1. Lineage (GTDB taxonomy): Bacteria > Patescibacteriota > Dojkabacteria > SC72 > SC72 > UBA5232. The sequence continues at coordinate 8,867 of CAZCCQ010000003.1, forward strand.
GATCCTGTTACAATAAAATCTGTAACTTCTAAACCGGTTACGTTTTCTGAAAAAATAACTGTAAATTTTATACTGTTTAAATTTGTTGGATCAGGTTGACCTGACTTTTGCTCCACTGTCACACTTGGATTAGCATCATATTTAACTTGATTGTCAGTACTTGTACTAGCAGCATTTCCATTACCAGCACTATCCGTTGCGACACCAAGTGGAATCGACACCGTTACAATATCCTCATCGGTCATACCTGTTACTACTGCTTCATAGTTCGTTCCGCTTCCTGTTAAAGATACAACCTGTCCTGTTGTCCCACTTACCGTTATATCTGTACTTACAAAACCTGTTACATTCTCCGAAAATACCACTGTAAATATTGCAGAATCTATATTTGTTGGATCTGGCTGTCCAACTTTTTGATTTACAGTAACAGTCGGTGCTATTGTATCCACTGTTAATTCATTAGTTGTAGCATCACTCGATGACCCATCAACAGGATCTGTCGCATCGGCAATTACATCATATACTCCATCAATCAACGAAGTGGTGATCTCTGCTGTCCATATACCGTTCCCAATATTTGTTGCTGAGTACTGTGTACCTGCGACAGTAATTTGAACAATACTTCCCACAGTACTAATTGTTCCCGTCAGAGTTGGAGTAGTATCATTTGTGACCAATGTATCAACTGTGACTACTGGTGGTGCTGCACTAATCAGGCTTTTTACAAAAAAAGAAAGTCTAAAGAGTATTATAAGTGTTGCAAATATTACAAATCCAAGAAAGGCTTTTCTATTCTTCATTTAATGTGGCAGTAGAGATAATTGTATTCGTTTCCTCCCTATACAGAAATTGCTTTCCACTCTTTGGGAAAATTATTATTTTGTCACCATTCTCAGCATCTTTAAGAAAATCAAGCTTCTGATTCTTTGTTTTATCTACGATTGTTGCAACCGTCGCCTCTTCATCTTTTGGCATATTAACAAGTTGAGATGCTTTCTCGACAATATTTTTTTCCTCTTCTGAAAGAGTGTTCGTCATAACTGGTCTGTTATCTATTACAGGAAGAGTTGTCCCCAATTTCTTTATCAAGAAAAAGTAAAGGAGAACAAGGACAAAGAAAACAAGCAAAATAGCCACTATCAAGGAAACTTTTCTCTTTGATTTTTGCATATACAATTGTAACATTCTAATAATTAAATGTGAAGAATTTAGAGATACTTTTTGAGGTGGATATCATATTGGGACTCCCCGAAATATGGGACTTAAAACTGGTACATATTTCATTAAACCTGTTACTTAGAAGTAATTTCACCATAAAACAAGAGATATGTGGTTCAGAAAGCTATTTTATTATGAATGTATAAGATAATTTGGCAAAGGATTCGTAGATTGGTTGAGAGTGGGGAAGCTCTCTAAGTTGCTTCATTGCAACTTGCGATGTCAAATCATCTTAGGGACTTTGTCCTGATTTCGGTTCAAATCCGACAAACTACACCTACAGTACTGACTTCATATGGCTCTCAGAATATTGCCGGACCTAGATTCGAACTAGAATTGACGGTTCCAGAGACCGCTGTCCTACCATTAGACGATCCGGCATTTATATCACTATTATACCATTTTCTGAAGATACTCTTCTAGTCGTTGTAAGACTTTTTCTTTCCCTAAGACCTGTATTACTTGATACAAATCTGGACTTTGAGTTTTCCCTGTAAGTGAAACTCTAATAACCATAGCCACATCGCCTACACTTCCTTTGTATTTCTCCTTGTTAGCCTCGTATTCCTTTCTGTCTGTACAAAAACCTAATTCCTCTGCTACCATTTTTATCTTCTCAAACCAAACATCACTACTATCCTCCCAGTCATACACTTCTAAATACCTCTCCACGATACTTCTCTGAAGCTCTTTACTCACTCTATTCTGTATGTCCTCATATCCAGAGGTAGTAAACATATCATCAAAGAATATCCTAAGCTGATTCTTTACATCTTCATACTTACTAATATCCTTACGAATCTTAGTTCCCTCTCTCTCTATGTTTAGAATCTTAATGCAGTATTCTCTATTTCCTTTTAGCAACTTGAATATTTCTTGATTATATTTCTCAGCCCAGTTTAAAACCTCAGTATATACCTCTTCGGCAGAGAGAGTTGCAAAATACTCCTTGCAAATATCTCCTAATTTCACAATGTCAAAGAGTGCTCCTGCCTTGTTAAACTTCTCGAAATTTAACTTAAACTCTTCATCATTCTTCTCAGGATTTTGTAATTTCCAATCATAGAAGTTCGAATTTGCCAATGTTAAAAGATACTCCAATACAGCTTGGTTGGGATATCCTCTTTCAATATAGTATTGAATATCTGCCTCAGGGTCCTTTCTCTTACTTAGTTTTCTCTTACTCTTACCATCATTGTCTAATTTCATAAGGGGGGCAAAATGAGAGTACGGTATCTGTTTAAAGCCTAGTTTTTTAAAAAGTTCAATATGTAAAGGTAAAGATGCAAACCACTCATCCCCTCTGGTAACCAACGTTATACCCATTAAACTATCATCAATTGGGTGAGCAAAATGATAGGTAGGAAAACCGTCTGATTTTAGAAGAACTGTATCCATATCATTCTCTCGAAGAGTCACTCTGCCCTTGATTGCATCATCTATCTCAAATGAATTCTCGATATTGCCTGTTGAAAGTAATCTAATGACAAATGATGTCCCTTTCCCTAATTCAGACTTTACCTCTTCTAATGTGGCTTCTCTCCATAAAGCCCACTTCCCGTAATATCCTGTTCTTACTCCTGACTCTTCTTGTTGTTTTCTAATCTCATCAAGCTGTTCACTTGTTACAAAACAAGGATAGGCTTTGCCCCTAGCAACCATATCCTTTGCAAAAATCTTGTATATTTCTAACCTCTCGCTTTGAATATATGATCCATATTCGCCTACTATCTTTCCATTTACTTGTGGCCCTTCATTAAAAAAAAGCTTAAAACCATCCAAACCTTTTACTATCACAGATATTCCATCAACTACCTCCCTCTTCTTGTCAGTATCCTCTATTCTAAGTATTGAAACTCCTTTGCTTTGCCTTGCTAACCAAATACAAATTAAAGCCATATACACTCCACCAATATGCAGATAGCCTGTAGGACTAGGTGCAAATCGCAAAATCATTTCACCTTCCCCTACGTTTCTCTTTGGGTACTCTTTCAATACTTCTTCTACTGTTTTAGCTACATCAGGAAAAAGTAATTCCGCTAATTTCTCGTTCTCTTGCTCTGTCCTCATAGCAATATATATTACAGGTAATTGATACTGATTTGAAGTATGGTAATATTATACTATGACATTAACAGAGGCAGCATTTTGGACAAGAAGATTTGGCATAATCGCCGTAGCAGGAGTTGTTATTGTGTTCTTAATCCTTTTCCTCATATTTTACAAGCCAAAACAATCCTTACCTTCTGAGTATTTAACAGCTAATTACGCCTGTACTGAGCATAAGGAAGAATTTCTCAAAAGCAAATTAGAAATACCCTCTATGCAACTCGCAGAAGGGTCAGAAATGGTATTTGAGATAAGTACAGATACTGGGAAGATTGATTCCTTGGCTAAAATTGTTAATGTTTACAAGTTTGAAAATACTACTCAATCCATATATGCACAGTCTAGTGCAAAAATTATGGCGAAAAAAATGGGATTTGATTCTGAAAAGGTAATCAGGATAGGGACAGAGGCATATCAATGGAAAGACACTGTTTACAAAAGAACATTAACCATACAAGCTAAGAATCTAAATTTCAAACTAGAGACAGATGCTACATATCTTCGGAAAGTAACAGATAAAGGATCAGTGCCAACGGATCAAGAAGCAAAGGCAAAAGCAGTTAATGCTTTAAGAGCAGTAGGTCTTTACAGCGAGGATTACTCTAATGGAAATCACAGGATCACATACATCAACTTGAATCCAGATGGTAGTTACAGCAAAGCTGCTTCTGCATCTGATGCAGAATTAGTTAGAGTTGATTTTGTAAGAAAGAAGTCAACAGTTACAATACCCTCCAACATTGTTGGTGCCAAAGATATGATTGCTTTAATGAAAAAGAGAATGAGTGTTGAGCCGAATACAGTTTCGAAGATTATAAATGACAAGAAGGTAGAGGTGTATACATTTGATGCTACTGTAGCCCTACCTAACTCCCAGAATTCAAATATTACCGTCTATGTAGGAGCTGAAGACAAAGAGCAGAAAAACAATACTACTTTCAACTCCATATACCGTATAGATTATGTCTACTGGCCAATTTCACCAGATCCCTGTGGCACATATGAGTTAATATCACCTCAAAAAGCCCTTGAAATGGTTCAGTCAGGAAAAGCCAGTTTAGCATATCTCTATGAGAAAGATGGTGATTATGTTTCCCCATACACACCTAAAAAAGTAAAAAAATTCATTGTAAACAAAGATGTATATATTATTTATTACGAATCATATGATGAATTAAACTACCTTCAACCTGTCTACTTAATCTCTGGAGAGGTTATATTTGACAATGATATGAAGGGAACTTTTGACTACTACTATCCAGCCATCAATTACGATGTGGTACAAGATAGGATAATTCTAAAAGAAGAACCTAAAGAAGAGAAAACCTCTTTCTTCTAGATATAATTTGATATATAATTCCTCTCATATGCAACGAACCGTTATTGGAGAACTAAAGGATAATATAGGGAAAGAGGTCCGCGTTAGAGGACGAGTAGATACGATTAGAGATCAAGGTAAAATAGTTTTCTTGATTCTAAGAGATGGAAGTGGAAAGGTACAGGCCGTAGCTTGGAAGGGAAATGGCGAGGAAGTTTTTAACAAGGTCAAAGGACTAACCTTGGAGTCTGTCGTTGACATCACAGGAGTAGTTAATGAGGCCAAGCAGGTAGAAGTCGGATATGAACTTGAGATAGTGGATATTAAGATAGATTCTCTCTCACAAACTCCACTACCAATCGTCATAGAAGAAGAACATTCAGATAATATCTCTGCATTGGACTTAAGATTGGATTACAGATGGATTGATCTTCGATCAGAGAGGAATAACTTAATGATAAAGGTGGGAACCTTAATGAAAAAATCATTAAGAGACTTCTGTTTAGAAAATAACTTTGTTGAGATAGAAGGACCAAGAATAATTAGTGCAGCAAGTGAAGGTGGTGCGAACGTATTTGAGGTTAAGTATTTTGATAGAAAGGCATACTTAGCACAATCTCCACAATTCCATAAACAAATGGGTATTGCCGCAGATTTGGAAAAAGTCTTTAACATTGGGCCAGTATTTAGGGCAGAGAAATCTTTTACAACTAGGCACTTAACTGAGTACACTAGTTTTGATGTTGAGATGGCGTATATAGATTCATACAAAGATGTGTGTCATTTTGAACAAGAGATGCTCAAAAGAATGTTAAAAGATGTAAAAGAAAAATACGGAGAGAAGATAAAAAAGATTTGTGGTGTTGATATTATTGTCCCCAAGGGTGATTTCTCATATATAACTATTAAAGAGGCTAAAGAGAAATTAAAAAAGAAAGGAATTGAGAGCAAGGAAGAAGGAGATTTCTCACCAGAGGAGGAGAGAGCAATAGGAGAAATAGTACAAGAAGAAACAGGGAGCGAATTCGTATTCATTATCGACTATCCACACCGAAATAGGGCTTTCTACCATATGAAGAATCCTGACAATCCTGAATTGGCATTAGGCTTTGATTTGTTCTGGAAAGGAGTAGAGGTAACTACAGGAGCACAAAGAGAACATAGATACCAGCAACTTGTAGAGAGTGCAAAAGAAAGGGGTATAGATCCAAAAACCTTGGAAGATTACTTTGAATACTTTAAGTACGGATGTGCTCCACACGGAGGATTTGCAATTGGTACAGAAAGATTGCTAATGAAAATGTTAGGATTCCATTCAGTCTTAGAAACAACCTATCTACCAAATACTCCTAACAGATTAGGAAAATTACTAGCAAAAAGTAAGACTACTTCTTAGAAAATCTCCACTCTCTTACATTGAACTGGATGTTTTCATTTCCATTCCATACATTGATATCAGGATAACCGACAACATCAATTTTTGAATCTACCTCAAGTATATCTTTGTCCTCACCAGCTCCAAAGAGAAGTAAGGTTAATAAATCTACACCACTCCCTTTGACAAGTAGCTTCATATGATTCTCTTCTTTTCCCATCACTACTTTTCGTACTATCACTAAATCTTTAAGACATATTACTGGTTTAGGATTACCAAAACCAAAAGGCTCGAGCTTTTCTAATTCATCTATTAATAGTTTATCTATATCATTACTCTCCAAAAGTAGGTCTACTTTAAGTTTAGAGATTAGTTGCTCTTCTGAGATTTCTTTATTCGCAAACTTTAGATACTTCTCTCGAAACTCGTCTATACTGTCTTTTTTAGCAGTAAAACCTGCGGCCAACATATGTCCTCCATACCTCTCAAGATACTTAGTAAATTTCCCTAAGGAATCTGTTATATTAAAGCCTTGTATACTTCTTGCAGAGCCTTTAACTAATTCTTCATTAACTGTAGCTACTATCGTAGGTCTATAGTACTTCTCTTGTAATTTACCGGCTACTAGTCCTATGACTCCTTCGTGCCAATCACTACCTAATACAAAAATAGCTCTTTCATTTTTTAGATCTCCTAATTGATTTTCTGCTTCTTCTACTGTTTCTGCAGTTACCCTCTGTCTTTGGAAGTTAAGATCTTCTAAATTCTCTGATATCTCTTTACAGAGCTTGTCATCATTACTAACTAAGAGTTTAACTGCTTCCATAGGAGCCCCTATTCTTCCTGCGGCATTTATCCTAGGCCCTATTACATATCCTAAGTGATAGGAGTTGATATCTATTGGATTTATACCTGCTCTTAAAGAAAGATATTTCAAACCTTTCCTCTCTTCTTTGCGAATCTGATTAAGTCCATACTTAACAAATACTCTGTTTGTATCTATTAAAGGCATTAAATCAGTCACAGTCGCTAATGCTACTAAATCTAAACCTTTTGTATCTTCATCTATTCCATACTTCATACCAGCCAACTTCTTTATCTCCTGTATTAGAAGAAATACTACTGCTGTACCACATATTTCTTTTGCTGGATAGGAATGATTAGGATAGAGCTGGTGAACTAAAGGATACGGTAGCTTTTTACATAAATTCTCTGGTGGATGATGATGATCTGTTATTACAAATTTAAGATTTTTTCCCTGATATTTCTTTATCAACTCTTCATCTCTTATTCCACAATCCACGGATACAACTAATCTTCCTTTTAATTCTAAGATATCTTTTAATGAATCTTCTGTTAAACCGTATCCTTGCTCTATTCGACTAGGAATATATGGAACAATATCTATTTGTCTGTCTAAAAAATTTGCTAGATCTCTATATATGAATTCCCACAGCAGAGCCGAAGCACATATACCATCAGCATCATAATCTCCGTGGATAACTATCTTTTCACCCAAAGTAATTGAACTGAGAATTTCTTTTGCTGCTTTCTTACTATTGTAGAGCTTGGAAGGAGAAGGGATGTCCCCCAAAGAAATATCCAAATATTTCCCTGCATCCTTTATATCCCTACTCTCAAGATATTGATTTAGTACACTGTCTTTAATTTTCTTCTTAGGGAAAATCCATTCTCTCTTACTTTGAAGACTCATCATTAATGAATGATTCAATTAAATCCCAATTAAAACCTTTTCTAAGTAAAAAGTCTATCTTCTTCTTATCTCTGATTGTAATTCTCTCATCTTTATATTTCTTTTGATATATTCTTTTGAGAAGCGACAGCTCACTATCTACTAAGCTATCTAATTTCTCTTGTGCAATATCTTTTGAT
>CAZCCQ010000004.1:0-16215 GCA_964497595.1 uncultured Candidatus Saccharibacteria bacterium
CTAGAGTTAAATTAAAGGCTCCATTATACTGACCTATCTCCTTGTTACTAAACTCCTCGGTGAGAAACAAAGTCCCTGCTGTTGTTGCACTGTAATACCTTACTCTAAAATCACAAGTATCATTACTATTACCATCCACTACACAAGCTGGGTTACCTCCACTCACATTTAACCCTTCAAAACCTACATCGTTACGAACTATCTTGCCTTGAAAATTCAATGTGTTTGTAGAATCAGCATATGCCTTTGCTGTAAAAACACTTGCTCCTATTGCTAAAAACAATATTATGAGTAATTTATTTGCTAGTTGTGTTAGGCAGTATCTATTTGGCATCTTCTTCAGGCAGTATTTTTATTGATATAACAATACAAATTAGTCACCCACATTGTAATACACTATATTAGTATATACAAGTAATTCTGTCAAAAGGTTTCAACAGACCTCGACTAGACCTCACCTCTATTCAGAAACCGTTAATCTATACATATTTCTTACAGTTATCTACTAAATCGACATACATATAAAAAAGGAAGCATATATTTAACCTTAAACTTTTAATCCCATCCTCTTCACAATGAAAAAAGCTGTACAGAGAAGGGCTGAGAGAGTATGAACTATTTATGAACGAAGACCTGATCTAGACCTCGACTCTAGTCTATAACTACGCTCACTATTCTTTTGCTTATGTAGATTATCTTTTTAGGTTGCTTGCCTAGGAAGAAGGAAGAGATCGTTTTGTCATTTAAAATTTTTTGCTCAACATCAGCTTGTGCATCATTCACAGAAACAGTTATTTTCCCTTTTACCTTCCCATTTATTTGTACTGGAATTTCTAATTCTTCTTCAACTAAAAGCTTTTCATCTATACTTGGCCATTTTTCCATATGCACAGAAGAGTTATGTTCTGTTAAACTCCAAACCTCTTCTGCAATGTGGGGAAGAATCGGTGCACAGGAGATTATCAACTTCTCTATATCAGAAGATGAAAAGGTTTTCTGATGATTTGAGTTGTAAAATTCCATTAAAGCAGATATGGAGGTATTGAATTTGAAGTTAAGGATATCTTTCTCTATTTTTTTAATTAACTTCGCAATGTCTTTGTTCTCACTTATTTTGTCATCTTTTTTCTCCCAAGCATCTAGAAGGAAGGTATAGTACTTAGAAACGAATCTCTTAACACCATTTATTGTTTCTGTACTCCAAGCAACATCTCCTTCGTAGGGACCCATAAAGAGGACATAAGCTCGAGTAATGTCAGCACCATACTTTTTTATTAAATCATCTGGAGAAATGACATTTCCAAGAGATTTTGACATTTTTGCTCCCCCTTCACCTAGAACCATTCCGTGGATTGTTCTTCTCTGATAGGGTTCTAATGTTGGAACTAAGCCCTGATCGTAAAGGAATTTATGCCAAAAGCGAGAGTACAACAGGTGGAGAGTGACGTGTTCGGAGCCTCCTTCATAGTGATCTACTGGTAACCAGTATTTCATTTTCTCGAAATCAGCGAACTTGTCCGAATTCTTTGGGTCTGAGTACCTTAAGAAATACCAGCTGGAACCAGCCCAATTGGGCATTGTGTCTGTTTCTCTCTTTGCGAGGCCACCACATTTCGGACATTTCGTATTGACCCATTCTGAGATAGTTGCGAGTGGTGATTCTCCACTATCTGTTGGTTCATAACTATCTACTTTTGGTAATTTTAACGGTAATTCTTCTTCGGGAACGGGGACCATTCCGCATTTTTCGCAGTGAATTATTGGAATTGGCTCCCCCCAATATCTCTGTCTTGAGAAAATCCAATCTCGCAGGTTGTATCTCACCACCACTTCACCTATTTTTTTCTTAACAATATACTCTCCTATCTTTTCTCTAGCTTTTTGGGTAGTTAAACCATCTAAAAAGTCTGAATTGTATACTACTCCCTCTTCTTCGTATGTCTGATCAGGCGAGTTTACCTCTGATCTATCTCTATTTGGTCCTTCAATTACCCTTTTTACAGGAATTTTGTATTTTGAAGCGAATTCAAAGTCTCTCCTATCGTGTGCAGGCACACCAACGACCATTCCCGTCCCAACTGTTGATAGGACAAAGTCTGCCAGCCATACTGGCAGTCTCTCATTTGTTATGCTATTTATACAAAACAATCCTGTATTTACACCTGTTTTCTCCCTTTCTTCTAAAATTCTTTCATCTTCTGTTTTCTTCTTTGATTTCTCTATATATTGTTGAACTAACTCCCTATTCTCCTTTGGGATATTCTCTAAAAGCTTTTGCACCACTTCGGAATCTGGAGCTAAAACAACAAAGGTAGAGCCAAACTGAGTATCCGGCCTTGTTGTCGATACTGTTAAAATGATATTTGTATCTTCGACTTTGTACTGTATATCATACCAAGTTTTCCTGCCAATCCAGTTTCTCTGCCTGACCTTTACACTCTCAAGATAGTCTACTGTATCCAGGTCATCATCCAATCTGTCTGCATACTCAGTAATCTTCAAAAGCCATTGATTTATATCTCTTTTCTCTACTTCGCAACCGCACCTTTCGTGCTTTCCATCTATTACTTCTTCATTCGCACATCCAACTTTACATTTTGGACACCAGTTTATTGGGATCTTTGCCTTGTAGGCTAAACCTTTTTCGAAAAATTTAAGAAAAATCCACTGGGTCCACTTGTAATACGATGGATCGGAGGTGTTTACTTCTCTACTAAGATCAAAAGAAAGACCCAATCTTTTTATTTGATCCCGAAAAGTGTTGATATTTTCTTCTGTTATTTCCTCTGGTGGTCTTTTTACTTTAATAGCGTAGTTTTCTGTGGGTAGACCAAAGGCGTCCCACCCTATTGGATAGAGAACATTTTGGCCTAGCATTCTCCTGAGTCGAGCGACAGAATCCATCATAGAGTAGTTCCTAGTATGACCAATATGCATACTGTCACCTGAGGGGTACGGGAATTCTACCAAGAGGTAGTACTTCTCTTTTTTGTCATCAAAGTCGTGGGCAGAGTATATGTCACTACTGAACCATTTGTCTTGCCATTTTTTTTCAAATTTTTGTGGATCGTACTTGTATTCCATACTTCGGTTGTAAATTTACAGTCATAATTGTACAGGAAAAAGGAAAGTATTGGAAGGATAGGATTTTAGATTTTATGAAACAGGGTGGTGAAACAAAGAAGGGATTGTATACTGTATTTTGAACATATGGTGGACCTGAGGGGATTCGAACCCCTCACCCCTTCACTGCCAGCGAAGTGCTCTAACCAAATGAGCTACAGGCCCAACTTTATATTCGCCATTATATCAAAATTTCTTATGTATATCCTCTAGAATATTAAATCTCCAAGAGAAAAGAGCATATAGTCCATATGTACTAAGGAAAAAAGAACTGGGCTGGTGTGTTGGAGTGTGTTGGATGGACTCAGCCGGAGTCGAACCGGCGATCTTCGCAATGCGAATGCGATGTTCTACCAACTGAACTATGAGCCCTTTGTGGTGTGATATTATTGCATATATGGGGCTGGATTGATACGTCCACTAAACCCTCGTCTTAGTTCGAAGTGTACGTGTATGCCGTATGCAACTCCAGTAGCACCTATTTGCCCTATTCCTTGTCCTTTACCTACACTATCACCTGATCGTACATACAACTTTGCCATATGTCCATAAAGGGTTGTATATCCATTACCGTGATCAATATGAACGTAGTATCCAAATCCTCCGTAACTTGTTCCCCAGTTACCCCATCCTGCACTTATTACTTTACCTCCAGATGCTGCAACAACGCTAGGCTGTCCACCCTTGGGATATATGTCTATTCCATAGTGACCTGCAAAATAACCTCGAGATATTGCACTAGAACCAGCTACTGGCCATCCTAGGAAGCGACCAACTGAGGGATCTACTGGTACAGCACTGTATGGAACACTTGATGAGGACCTGTAGGAAGGAACTGTACTTGCATATACTGGCTTTTTTACCTCTGGTATAGATCCATTAGGCACAAATATTTCTGCGCCTTCGGTTAGAGTGTATGGACTTTCTAAGAGATTGTGGTCTACGATATCTGCTGCAGTAGCTACATACTTTTTAGCCAAAGACTCAACTGTGTCTCCTTTTTTAATAGTAACAATAACTCCATCCCTGGGAGGTATGGTTAAGGTCTGCCCCAATCTAAGAGAATTCACATCTTTTATATCATTTGCCCACATAATGGTTTTAACATTAAGGTTTGCTTCTTTTGCAATGCTTGCAAGAGTGTCTCCTCTCTTAACTATGTATTCTTCAGTGTATCGTTTGATTCGACCTGTAGGTACAGCTGTATTAACTGTAGCATTCATAACGAGGGTGTCTGTTCCTCTACTATTTGCAATTTCTTCCTTATTCATAATTTCCTCACTTGCAGAAATACTCATTGGCTTTCTATACAAATATGCAATGGAGAGGATGAATACAGCAGAAATTAAAAGAATTTTAATGGCTGAAGTAAGGAAGTTCCCTCTACCCCAGAACATCTTTGTCACATATTCACTTTTTTTAGCATTGAATGACTCAAAGAGTAGATCAAAGAGCACAGAAAGAAGAACTAGAAGAATTTTAAATCTGTTGTATAGATACTCCAGTAAGGCAAAAACAAACTCGATTATATTGTTTTTACTTTTCTGTCTTGCATAGAAGTCTGCTGTCTTTCTCTTTATATCCCTAACGAATTCATTTCCCTCTATTTCATCATTTACAAAAAGATATGTATCAGAGTAAGGCTCTGGTATTGGTATATTTTTAAAGCTTAACCCGGGGATATTTCTGTTGTGTTTCGAACCTTCTTCGTTCACGGCTATTTAGAATTAAATAGTTCGGAAGTTCATTATACCATAGCTAAGCTATGCTTCGTGCAAAGTTGCAAGAAATTCTTCGTTGTTCTTAGTCTTCTTGAGTCTGTTAATCAATATCTCTGTTGGGTTTTCGTTGGAATCTAGGACTTCTAGCATTCTTCTAATTCTCCAAGATTGATTTAAAACTTCTTTTCCTAAGAGTAGTTCTTCATTTCTTGTCCCTGAGTTAATGACATCAATGGAAGGATATACTCTTTTGTTAGCAAGTGATCTGTCTAGGTGTAGCTCCATATTTCCAGTACCTTTGAATTCTTCGTATACTAAGTCATCCATTCTACTTCCAGTTTCTACGAGTGCTGTTGCAATAATTGTAAGACTTCCCTTCTCTTCGAAGTTTCTAGCTGCACCAAAGAATCTTTTTGGAGGATAGAGAGCTACTGGATCGAAACCTCCTGAGAGTGTTTTACCAGATGTAGGCATAGTAATGTTGTATGCTCTTGCAAGTCTGGTAATACTGTCCATTAAAATTATGACATCTTCTCCCCACTCTACCATTCTCATAGCTTTTTGTAGTGCCATTTCAGCAACTCTACAGTTGTGTTCTGGAAGTTCATCAAAGTTGGATGCATATACTTCACCTTTAACAAATCTCCTCATATCTGTAACTTCCTCAGGTCTTTCTCCTACGAGGACTACAATGAGTTTAGCTTTTGGATGATTATTTGCAATTCCATTTGCAATGTCTTTCAAAAGCCAAGTTTTTCCAGCTTTAGGAGGTGATACAACCATAGATCTTTGACCAAAACCAATTGGTGCGAGTAAGTCTATCATTCTAGTTGATATGACCTCTGCGTCTGTTTCTAGTTTAATCTGCTTGTTTGGGAAAATAGGTGTTAGCTTTCTGAAATTTGGTCTCTTGGCTGCGTCTGCAGCAGGTTTGTCATACACAGTATCGACTCTTAACAGGCTTAAATACTTTTCTTTGTCTTTAGGTAGTCTTGCAGGACCTGCAACTTCATCACCTGTTCTTAAACTAAATTTCTGAATCTGAGAGCCTGATACATATACATCATTATCACCTGGTAAGAGATCTTCTGTTCTAAGTATTCCGTGAGATCCATCTTTCATTACTTCCAAGACTCCATTTATTTGAACAAATCCTTCATCATTGGAATATTTTTTGAGAATTTCAATAATTAACTCCCTCTTAGGAAGTTCCATAAAATTATCAAGTTTGAGATCTTGGGCTTCAGCACGAATTTCAGCTAAAGTCATAGCTTCGTACTCTTTAATCGTTTTAATTTTCTTAACCATTTTACTTAATGGGAATTAAAATATGTGGGCACCTATGATAGTGAAGTATATTGAAATCAGAAATAGATGTCAATTATCTAAAAATCATAGTGAAAAAGAAGAAGGGATCGGTACTGCCCCAACCGACCCCGGGTTCTGTCCCTCCAAAGGGATAGTTTCGAAGAACATACAAGATGTTTCCCTTCTTCTTGCAAAGGTTTAACTATATAGTTAAATCTCCGGAAGAAAAAGACAAATAATTTTAGGTTTTTCCTATTGCCCAGCTGTGCTTGTAACACCCCAGACAAAGGGAGAAACCTAAAATATCCACACCTTTGTAAAGAACAGTATGTAAGTATACCCCTCCGTGTGATAATTGTCAAGCCTATATAGATTAGCCACAGCAGACGTCCCTGTCAGATATATCTCCAACTCGGGAGAATCTCTCTTTGGTCACACGTGAAGTTACAATTATTGACACGGCGCCTCTTTGTTACGATTCTTGTGGATTTAATTAGGAAAAAAGCCTAAAGGTTTTATATATAACAGAAGTATTACTACTCCAAAGATGTCATATATACTAACTTTAGGCCCTGCCTGTAAAAATTACCAGTCTGCCTTCAGATCCTTCCAGTCTGGGAAGTTTATATCTAGCCATCCCTGGGCTAACTCCCAAGACTTATCGAAAGAAAGGTCAACACAGCTCCAAACGGCACATCTTTTCTTCATATCGAAGATTTGTGCTGATGGGCAAAGACGTACCTTGTATACAAACTCAAACCTGGACTCAATGAATATAGCTCTAGATTCAATGTAATAGGAGCATCTCCTATGACCGTTCGTATCATAGAACATCAGAGCTATTCCACTCACCCCAGAGACAAGCCTTGTCCACCAATTGGCGGGAAGTGACTTAATCACAACAAAGCCATTCTCCTCTGTTCTGTCTTCCAAGATAAAACCAAACTGGATAAGCTGATCTCGGATATCACTATCCAAGTCTGAGGGGAGAAGATAAACTCCCTTCTTTAGAGAATTCATAAATTCAATCACAAACTCTGGGCCCATTACATTTCTCCTTGTCTCTCATAATTTTTAATGTGCAGAGCATATTATACTACAAAACAGGAGAAAACTACAGGCTCTACTATAGCCTCTTTGACATTGTTAAAAAGAAAAAAGCCTAAAGGTTTTATATATAACAGAAGTATTGCTACTCCAAAGATGTCATATATACTAACTTTAGGCTTTAGCCTTAAAAACAATTACTTCTTCACTGCAAGAAACTCATACCAATTATTCCTCTCTTTCAAAAACTTTTCAATGAGATCTTTCAGATCATCTCGGAAGGGTAGCTGTCGCAAACAGGCACATCCGACTGCACCATCCATACTAGCAACCCATATTTCTTCTCCATTAGAAATGGATTCTGTGAGAATCTTGTAAATCTCTTCGGAAGATCTAACCTCGTCTTTTACCAAAATTGATCCGACGTTCGGGTCTGCTTCAAACGTACAAGGATCTCGGTGCAAAGAGCCAATCTTTCTACTTCGATCTAAAATATCAGTGATGTTCATAGTTTCTCCTGTGGCAAAATGTATTGGATTTTAAGAGCTAATTACACATATATTATACCAAGAAATCGAGAATATTGCTATGGGCTGACTGTTATGCCCTCTCTATATACTCGTAATTTTGTAAATTTTCTTCACATTAAGCTTCTTTGAAGACCCTACTTTCATTCTACCTACTATTAAGTCGGAGTAACCAGACCTTTCTGCCTCTGAAATTATGGAATCAACACCCCAGGTTCCTCGAATCTCACCCGTCAAACCTACCTCTCCAAAATATATGACGGACTTAGACAAAGGTTTATCTAAAACAGAAGACTTAATTGCGGCACAAACTGCAAGATCTATAGCTGGATCAGATACAGTAAGACCACCCACTACATTTACAAATACATCTTTGTTACCCAAAAAAATACTCCCTTTCCTAGACATAACGGCACAAAGCATATCTAATCTCGGTTTCTTTATACCATTTGCTACTCTTCTCAATGGGCCAGCCTCACTTTCTCTCTCAACTACTAATGCCTGTACTTCTACAAATACAACCCTAGAACCTTGCATAATTGCACCTATAGCGCTACCAGAGGATTCCTCGCTTGACTCTAGAAATAACAAGGACGGATTTCCTACCTCATTCAATCCATCACTCCTCATCTCAAATACCCCTATCTCATTAGTAGAACCAAACCTATTCTTCATACTCCTTACTATCCTGTACTGATTGTATTGATCTCCCTCCATATATAAAACACAATCAACAATATGCTCTAAAACCTTAGGCCCAGCAATATCTCCTCCCTTGTTTATTTGGCCTACTATAAATATGGGAACTCCTGTTCTTTTTGCCACTCTAGTAAGCAATGCTCCTGAGAGTCTAACTTGACTAATACTACCAGGATATCCTTTTGATTGAAGAGAAGACATACTTTGAACAGAATCAACTACTACAAGACTAAAGTTATCCTTCTCTATCAAAGCAGCCACATTCTCAACAATTGTATCCTCTGTTACAACAAAATTCTCATCTTTCTTGTTCTTCTTGCTTGAAGATAATCTCTCTAACCTCTCATTTAACTGCGAAGGAGACTCCTCTCCGCAAACATACAACACCTTACCCTTTGAAGTGAATTTCAAAACAATCTGCATAAGTAAGGTAGACTTACCTACTCCTGGTTCACCACTTAAAAGTACAACTTCACCTTGAACCAAACCTTTACCCAAAACTCTATCAAACTCTGAGAAGCCTGTACTAATACGCCCTCTAGCCTCTATTTTCTTTCCCTTAGAAGAATATTCCGACAACACTTTGTATTTTGAAATTTCTACAGGCTTACTGTTATTTGAAGTACTAACAGTAGTATTTTCCTCTACCTCCTCCAGCGTTCCCCACTCACCACAAGAAGAACACTTCCCCGACCACTTCAAAAACTCTGAACTACACACTGAGCAGATATATTTCATTATTTTGCTTTTGATATAACTAAAGTATCATCTTTCAAAGTAATGGACACCCCTATTACCTTTCTATTTGTTAACCCTGTATCTCTTTCTAGTATGAAGTCGGCAAGCAAATTCTCAACTTTATCTTGAATAAATCTTCTCAAAGGCCTTGCTCCATACTCTTCACTAAATGCCTCCTTTACAACATATGATACCGCGCTACTATCCAGGCTCACAACTATACTCTCCTCCTTCAGTCTTGTATTCAACTTCCCAATTAAGATTTTAACTATCTTTCTTGCATCTTTTCTAGTTAAAGCCCTAAATATCACAATATCATCGATCCTATTTAACAACTCTGGTCGCAGAGAATCTCTTAACTCCTCTAACAAAGCATCCCTCATACTATCATACGCCTTATCTATATCACTATCTGTTCTTTCAGACTCTCTACCAGAAGAAAACCCTAAAACCTTATCTTTCTTTATCTCTTCTGCCCCGATATTTGAAGTTAAAATTACAACAGTATTCTTGAAATTCACTCTTCTACCTCTCCCATCCATTAAATGCCCATATTCAAGTATTTGCAAAAGTACATTCAGAACATCAGGATGTGCTTTTTCTATCTCATCAAAAAGGATAACGCTATGAGGATGTCTTCTGACCTTTTCTGTCAACCAGCCACCCTGCTGGTACCCTATATATCCTGGTGGAGAACCAATGAGCTTTGCAACACTGTGCATCTCCATCATCTCACTCATATCTATCTGTATCAAATTATCCTCATTACCAAAAAGTTTCTCAGTTAAAACCTTTGCTAATTCCGTCTTTCCGACACCAGTAGGACCTAAGAAAAGGAATGAAGCCCAAGGTCTATCACTATCAATTATTCCCGTTCTTGCCCTCTTTATTGCATTCGCAACAGTCTCACAAGCCTCTTCCTGACCAATCACCTCCTTTTCTATCTGACTCCCAAGATTGATTAGAGAATTCTTCTCTCTACTACCCAAAGTATTTAATGGAATACCTGTCCACTTCGATACTATTTCCTTAATATCTTCTGTAGTTATCTCGTTTTTCTTCTTCTTTTTCTCATCTAAATACTCTTTCTCTCTCGTTTTAATCTTCTTTCGAAGTTTCTCTTCCTTCTCCTCTATCAACATAGCCTTACCAACATTCCCTGAAAGGATCAACTCTCTTTTCTGGAGAGTTAGAATCTTTAACTTCTCTTTCTGATTATGAATATCACCGAAATCTAACTCTACATTCAGTTTCTTCTGAGCAGATGCCTCATCCAAAATATCAATTGCCTTATCCGGAAGATATCTATCCGCTACATATCTATCAGACAGATTAACTGCCACATCTATAGCTTCATCACTAATCTTTACCCTATGATGTTTCTCCAATATAGGTTTCATTTTGTTCAATATTTCAATACTTTGCTCTGCCGAAAGCTCTTTAAGGAATATTGGCTGAAATCTCCTAGCGAGTGCTGTGTCTGATTCAAAATACGCACTATACTCCTCTGTAGTAGTAGCACCAATACATCTAAAATTACCCTGAGTTAAAGCTGGTTTAAGAACAGATGCGATATCAGAAGAGCTCCCTGGCATTCCTGGAGCAACAATATTGTGAATTTCATCTATGAAAAGTATTGTATTTTCAGAAGTAGAAACCTCCTCGATGATTGCCATTACCTTTTCCTCTACATCTCCCCTCATCTTACTACCAGCCATAATGCTAGAAATATCAAGAGACATAATCTTTGCATTTTGCAAAGAAGGATGAACATTTCCACTTGCAATTCTCTGAGCCAACCCTTCTACCAATACTGTCTTACCTACCCCAGCCTCGCCTACAACAACAGGATTACTCTTTTTTCTCCTACTCAAAATATTCACAAGCTGATCAATCTCTTTCTCTCTCCCAATAACTGGATCTAGCAAATTTCTTCTTGCCAAATCAACCAAATCCACTCCTAGATACTCCATAATGCCCATATTTTGCTCCTCTGCTGGGAAAGTCATAGGTTTTGCTAAAACTCCAAGAGGATATATGGCAATTCTTGACAACGCAGCCCTAAACGACTCATAGGTCAACCCTATCTTTACCAATTTAGAAATACTTCCGATATTACTTTTCAGAATTGCCAACATCATATGCTCTGTTCCGACATAAATATGCCCAGCCCTTTGTGCAAAAAGGTAAGCTCCATCCATCACCTCCTTCGTTTCCTTTGACAAAGCAATTTCCTTACCCACAGTAAAATCTCTTGTTATTTCAATACTTCTTCTCCCAAGGATCTTCTCAAGGATATCAGAAGTAGGAATATTCATCTCCAGCAAGACCTTTCTTGTTAAGGAATTCTCATTTAACACAATCCCAGCAAGAACACTCACTGGTGATACGGTTTTCTCTTTGATATGCTCTGATACAAAACTAGCTATTCTAAAAGAAATAGTAAGATTGTTACTCAATCTAAAGAGAAGACTTTTTTCTGTTTTTCTCTTTTTCTCTCGCATTCTTAATTATACTATATGGGGCAGGAATTACTTTTTCTCAGCAATCTCTTCCTCTACGGCACTATCCACTGCAGATGCTAACTCTTCTTCTGAAATTTCTTTCTTCTTCTCAACTTTAGCCTTTGCTGTACTTGAAGACTTAGTTGCTTTTAAGCTCAATCCTAAGTGTCTCTCTGTTGAAGATATAGAGAGGATTTTTACATCCACATCATCTCCTACAGAAACAATATCTGCTGGATCTTTTACTAGTTTGTCTGATAATTCTGAAATATGGATTAAACCATTCAAACCCTCTGCAATTCTTACAAATGCACCATAAGGGACTACTTTCTGGACTTTACCTTTGACTGTATCACCAATCTTGTACTTAGCAATTGCCTCTGCCCAAGGATCTTTAAGCAATCTCTTAACACTGTAAGCAACTCTCTTCCCACCATCAGATACTCCTATAACCATAACTTTGACCTTACTACCAACACTGTATATACTGCCAATATCCTCTACTTTGTCCCAAGAAAGCTCTGAAAGGTGAACCAATCCCTCTAATCCTTCTGCATTTACAAATACTCCAAATGGAGTAATACCACTCACTGTTCCCTCCAAAACATCTCCCTCTTTTACCTTGTTAAGTGTCTTTTCTCTCTGCTCTAAGTCTCTAGACTGAGTTACCATCTTCTCAGAGAGAATAATTCTGTTCTTCTCCCTATCAAGCTCAATAATTCTTGTTTGAATTTTATCTCCTACTAATGAATTCAATCTCTTCTGTACTTTAGAAGAAATATCTTTGCCAACCTGTCGAACCCCATCTAAATACACTCTTGAAGCATCCAACTGAGAAGTTGGTATAAAACCTCGAATATCTTTACCTATCTCAACAATCAAGCCTCCATTATTTGCCTCAACAACTACTGTCTCTACAACATCATTATCCTTCTTAGCTTTCTCCAATGTTAACCAAGTACTTGCCTGTTGTGTTCTTCTAATGGAAAGTATTAACTGGCCTTCATCATCTTCAGGTTTAACAACATAAACAAGAATCTTGTCTCCTACTTTAAGATTTCTCCAATCTAAAGTATCACTCTTTAACTCTCTACCAGCTACAATCCCTTCTGATTTGTAACCGATATCAACAATAACCATCCCTGCTTGGACATCGACTACATCTCCTTCAACTATATCGCCTCTAGAGAAAGTCTTTATCTGATGCTCTTTATCTGAAAGGAATGAATCAATCTGTGAATACAGATCTTTGTTACTTACTTCTTTTTTTGCTTTTACTACTGCCATAGGATTACCCTTTGGTGATGCCTTCTTGTTAGCTAGTACGGACATACAACTAATGTTAATTGCTAACAGAGCGAGTATATCACAAGACAGGGCTGGTGCGCAAACTTTTTCCCTACAGACAAGGACTATATTCTATTTTTCAAGTGAGATTTAACATACTATGAGGCTACCTTCAAAAGACATAAAATCTCTGCACAGATATCTTTGCGCACATCATCGTTTTTAATAGAAGATTCTATCTTTCCTTCAAATATCTTCATAACTTCAATTATTTCATACCTATTATCAATATTCACAGCATATACCTCATATTGTATATCATTAATCTTATCCTTTAATAAGAACATATCTGTTTGATACGGAGGTTTGGGTGTTTTCCTATATTTCTTTCCTGTTTTAAAAACAGAAAGTTTTATAGATGAGGTTGACATATCCTCGATACTGCTAAGAATATTTGATAATTCCATAAGATAATTATATAATCCCGACTAAGAAAGTCAATTCTACCACACTTACAGGAGGTGTACTGTGGAGGACCCCAAAAAGAAAGGGAATCAGTTAAATAACTGGAACGAGGTCTATGTTGAGAAAGACAACGACCGAATTGACATTTTTCGAGGAAGTGGTGGTACGAACCCTTCCGACAGTGATGACCTAAAAGCTCATTCCCATACCGTCATAGAAGGCAACGAGGTTGTATATGACCGAGATGAGTATGGAACTGTCTTCGTAGACAGAAAAGATTGACTCGGTCATCACACAACAACTGGGTGTCCTTCAACTATATATCATATAAAAAGGACACCCAGTCACCTAATCCTATTTCCACAGGAAATGAGATTAAACCAAATACTCCTTCATTACCACTTTTTCCATATCTGGTTTTTTAGCCTTAAGAATATATCTCCCATACAACACAAATGTCGAATTAACTTTGTACCAATCTTTCTTAGGATATAATTTCTCTAAATCGTGAGCCACCTTTGTTGGATCCGTATTTTTTGTCAAACCATACTGCCTAGCTACTCTCAAAACGTGAGTATCAACAGCAATTCCTTGATTTGCCCTATATCTATCATTTAAAAACACATTAGCAGTCTTGTAACCAACCCCTGGAAGTTTAACAAGCTCCTCAATTGATTTTGGAGGCTTCCCTTCATACTCCTTCTCTAAAATACCTGCCATCTTTCGAATATTTCTAGATTTTGTTTTAAAGTAGTTAATACCCCCGAGGGTATTCTCAACATCTTCTTGTTTGGAAGATGAAAGTTTTTCGGCCGTTGGATATCTCTCGAATAATTCAGGAGTTACCTTATTAACCTGCTTGTCAGTAGTCTGGGCAGAAAGAATAATGCACACTAAGAATTGAAAATCTGTTTTCCAATTCCCTAGCTCTGTTTTTGCAGAGGGAAACAGCTCTTCAACCTTCCAAAGAAGCTCTCTAGCCAACTCTTTCTTTGTCATAGCCTATTCCTTTAGCAAATTTAGATGCAAAATCTTCACCTAGAAAGTACCTTAGCACTTTCAAAACCTCTGGCTGGCTTTCTACCAACCTCCTCATCTCTCTTCTCACCTCGTCTCTCCCAACAACAACCTCATCGCAACTCTGAGCAATACCTTCCCCTATTGTACAAGCCATCCTGTACATTTCATCTTTATTATTCTCGTCTACAGCCCTTTCATACTCCTCGACAGACTCAAAAGAGTACTTAGCCCCTCTGTACATCGCACCTGCAATTTCTTTTGGACCAATATTTCTCAACAAACCACCCTTAATATTATCAACATTGCTCAAATCACCAAAAACTAATTCAATATACCCAATTATCTCATCCTTAATCATTCCCCTATCTCTCCATCCATTATTACTCTTTGTAACCACAGTCCTCCACCCCGCAACAACCTCTGCATATTTTTTGTATATCCTCCGACTATTCATCTGAACTTCGCTAAGTTCATAAAGATCATCACCCTTAGACCGACCCGTATGCCATTCATCCTCCTCAGACACCATTTGCAAAAGACATTTATCTAAAGAAAGCCTATCTATCATCAAAGAATCAATATCAAATGACCTACCAATATATCTATCTATATTCCCATTTTCACCTTCCCTACAAGACATTCCATACGCAATCGTTATCGCATTACTAAACGGACCTCTATCAAAAAGCAAAAGAGAGTTCTTGTACTCCTCATTCGAAAGAAGAGAATTCATAAATTCAAGTCGATTCAATGCATACATAGACATTCTAGTATCTACTAAGTTCTCAGGAGTTATTACAGTGTCTGGACACTTTTCTTTTAGCATCTTACGAATACAAGTACCTACAGGAGTTGCATATATTGGGAACGAAGCATAGGTCACATTTATATCTCTTTCTATCAACTCACTTCTCAAGTTAAGGACAGCATCAGCCTTCCCTACTTGATCTTCCCCTTCGCAACATACTGCCCTATAGTCTCCCGCTTCTGTCACAGCCATAATTTCGGATAATTTAATTGAGAAATTATACCACACAGCACATAGATGATCTCAAATGTACAAAGAATTAAAACTAGAACAAAGATTGACACAAAAAGCAATAAGTCTATTTCCCCTACGGGGAAGGAACTAGCTGAAATCTTTGTAAACGAAAGATACTCTCAAAACAACCCTACATAAAGTGGTATGTTACGTTTTCCGAAATATTCTTCCGTTCTGTCTTGTTTAAAATATTTTTCTGTAACATTCCGAAATTAGTACTATTTGCCTAATTTTTCAGACCAAAGCCTTTTTTAGACACTAGAGTTTTCTCTATCGGCCATTACAAAAACCCCTCTACTCTGCTATACTCCTAAAGTATGCACCTACATATATTCGACTACGACAACACTCTTGCCAAACCACAAAGTAAACCTTCTAAAGAAGTTTTGACTGAACTTAAGAGGATTCTAAAATATAATTATATAGCAATAATGAGTGGTGGAAGAACAGTCAAAGAGTTGCAGAACCTCTTAATCCAACCACTATTAGAAGAAAACGCTAATAATCTCTCCAACCTATATATCTGTACCTCATATGGAAATTTAATCCACAAATTTGACAAAAAGGAAAATAATTTTTGCTTAATAGTGAAGTCAGAAGATATGAAAGAAGAAGAGAAGAAAGAAATTTTAGAAATATTAGAAAAAATCGATTGGGTTGAATATGGTGTAAATACTACCTATGGGAAACAGATTACAGACAAAAAGTCTTACATATCTGTAGATTGCCTAGGC
>CAZCCQ010000005.1:0-13788 GCA_964497595.1 uncultured Candidatus Saccharibacteria bacterium
TTTGTTTGTAAGAGAAATTCTTTACTATCAAACTCCTCTTGTTTAAGTTTTTCATCTAGTAAAAAGTAAAGATAATCAAACCTATTTATCTTCTCGAATAGAGATTCGAATCCCTTAAAGTCAAAAAAATCAACTAATTCTGATTTCTTCAAGTCAGCAATATGCTTTCTTGATTCGCTATCAAATTTGTCTATGATTACAACATAACTTCCTTGATCTACCAAGGTTTTTGCAATCAAGGAGCCAAGTCTATTTCCTCCGTGTACGATTATGGAGATTGGAGTTTGGCTTTTAATTTTGTTAAATCGTAAATTACTCATTCTTTTTATTATTCACTAAATCTAATGATATTGGTATTGGGAATTGATATGTTTTTAAGTTTAGTTGATATCCTTGTCTTACAAAGATAGGAATCTCGATAGTTTCGTATCCTTCAGATTCTACTTTTACTTGGTACTGTCCATCATTTAGCTCTAAATTGGTTAAAGGAGAATTTTTTCTAAATTCACTATCTATGTATATTTTTGATTCGCCAGTATTGCCTGTGATTGTTATATATCCTGTTTTTGAGGAAGTCCTGGCCTGTGTGTAGTACAAGATGGTTCCGTGTAGGAGTTTGTTTGGTCCTATCTCAATATCGATTCTTGCTGAAGTATTTTTAGATAACTCGATGTTAAAAGTGTGCTTTTCGTAGAATGCGTCTTCTGTTGTAATTTTTTGCAGTTCAATTTGATAGTTTCCTTCTGGGAGATCTTCGATAGTTAATGGTGTTTCTCCATACTCTTTCTGATTTATCCAAACCTTCGCTTTACCTCTCTGAGTAATTATCTCTATCGTAGTGTTATTGTAGAATCTGTTAAGAAAAGGCAAATTCCCTATGATTTTTCCCGGAGAGAAGAAGTAGAGTAAAACAGAGAGCAGGAGTATGCTTACAATTACTATTATGGCAGTTTTGGCACTTTTCATATAGTCCATTATATTGAGAACTCTACTTTTTGTCTATTGTTAGTAGGAATACTTTGATTCTGGAGATTCTTCTTTTATCTCTTCGACCTTTTTCTTTGTTGCTCTGATATTGATTATGGCTATCAAAGCTATTGCTAGAGATACAGTGAAGATGATTGCAAAGTATCGGAAGGCACCTGCTGTTAGAATTGCAAATGAACCGAAGAAGAGGGTTACAGCTACTTCTATCAAAACAATTTGAGTTCTAGAGAGTCCTAGTTTTATGAGTTGATGATGGAAGTGATCAGTTCCGCTTATTTTCATTAGATCTAGAGGATTTTTAGGTTTGTAGGTAAGGAATCTCTTTATTATTACAAAGGCAAAATCGATTAGAGGAATTATTAGTAGTATCAAGGTTGTTGAGAGTTTTGCATCAGCAATTATGGAGAGGACACATATCAAAAAGCCATATACCGATTTCCCTGCAGAACCGGTCATTATTTTCTGTGGTGGTAGGGCAAAGATCAGGAAAATACCCATTCCTCCAACCACTAAGATTGCTATTGTAGAAGAGAATATGGAGGCATATCTAACGCCAATTATGAAGATTAGAGTAAATATGATTAAAGAGTTTCCTTCAATAATCCCAGGTGATCCTGATGTCCATTTAAAGGCATTTATACATACAAGAATCCATAGGATTAAGATCAAATCTCCAGGGAAACAGAAAGATTGTTGTATTCCTAAAATTGAGAAATTCCAGAGATATTGGTCTAGAGGAAGATTTATTATCGAAAGATTTGTCAGATTTATTACAGAGAAAGCTAGGATGATTGCTGCAATTGTTTGGTAGAGAAATTGTGATTTGGCTGGTAGATTAAGGATATCATCTAACATCGAACCAATAATTAAGACGGAGAGAGAGAGTATTATTGGGATTGTAAAGCTATCTATTTTGAAAAAAAGTAGAATTGCAATTAGAGCAGGGAGTGTAATTACAAGTCCTCCTAAAGAGGGAGTAATGCCCTCGTGCAGAGCCTTCTGCTCATTCTCGAACTCTTTGCCTTTTCTTTTCTCCATTGGTTTGTACGTAATATCGTACTTAAGGGCTAATTGACCAATTATGGGTGTAAGAATTATTGCAACGACAATGCCAATCAGGAATATCGGTAAGTATTGGAAATATTTATCTAATTCCTCTCCTCTAAATGACAGGAGATTTCTGCTTATCAAGTTGTCTAAAAGTTCTGTTGTCTTAGAAAAATCCATAATTATATTTTTATTAAATCAAACATTATTATACTTAAGAAAACAATGCAAACTAACGCACTAACAAGTAGTAGTCTTGAGAGATATTTTTCTCGGTTGTAGTTTTTAGAGACAAAAAGCAGAGTTGTTACTAGAACGAGTATGGAGATACCTGGGTAGATGTATATTAGTTCTTTGTCGACCAGTTCCTTCTTTGCGGAAGCAAAATATTTGAAAATGGGAAGAAGTTTTGGCATAGAGGAAAAAGATTTTTCTATCGAAAAGATTTGCGAAGCAATCATCACAAGAGATATTACTAAAACCGCCCAGACAAGTGGATCTTTGAAGAATTTTCGTACTTCTAAATGCAAAACTGTAGTGTCAAATTGCCTTTTTGCTTTGTAGAATTTATTTTTAAATGGCTCTTTTATCTCAAGGTCTAATTGCTTTGCTTGTTCTTCTTTCTGGTGTACTTTTCTCTTTTTCGACATAGATGATTATATCAAAGGTTTGGATATATGAGAAAAAAGTAATATGTATTCTCCAAGGGTTAAATGTTGAGGTCTTTTGCTAAGGAGTTTTTCTACCTCAAAACTTTTTGTAAAGTAATATCTTCTTAGATTGTTACCAAGGATTTTTCTTGGCTGTCTAAAACATTCTTCTAGGAATGCAGTGAAACCATCGAGATTTTCAATCTCTTTCTTGTTGGGTGTGATTTTGATTAAAGAACTTTCGACATTAGGTCTCGGTCTAAAGGAATCTGCCTTTATGTTTAAAATTCTTTTGCTCTCTGAGTAAAGCTTTGTTCGAATAGCAAGGAAATTGTTGTTAGGGGCATCTGCCGTGTATTTCTCGGCTACCTCTTTTTGAATTATGAAATAGCTAGAAGTGTTGAAATATTTAGATTCAATAATCTTTGAAATGATTTTTTTGCTTACATTGTAAGGTAGCGAACCGAAGAAAGTGATTTTCTTCTCTTTGTATTTTTCCAATTCGGTAAAGTTCCAATCCAAAAAATCTGTATTTAATGTGGTAACAGGGAGGTCTTCTACTACTCTTGCAAGTTCGTAATCTTTTTCTACAACAAGCATATTATCAAATTTCTCTTTGAATATTTTAGTGAAAAAACCTTTCCCAGGGCCTATCTCAACGATGAAATCGGGTTTTTCTTCTAGTACAGTATCAACGATTCTCTCTGCAAGGTGAGTATTTACAAAAAAATTTTGTCCCAAGGATCTTTTTGGTTTTTTCATTCAACCCTGAAATCCCAAATATTATTCTTTTTAATGTATTCCCTTTTGCACTTATTACAGGATGCTATTTCGTTTTGATTGAAATCTAGAGACGATTTACACTGAGGACAGACAAGAACTTCTTGAATGTTAGAGTAATCATTCTTTTCTGTATGGGTTTTTTCTAGTTTAGTCTTTAAGAATATGCTTGGAGAGAAGTTTGTAAATGAAAACAGTACTCGTAAGATTCTCTCAAAGAATAGGAGCGTTGAATCATTGAAAATCTTTTTAAGAAGGGGAGATCTGAGGAAGGAACAGCCATATTTCTTGATAACTTTAAACTTATTTTTAGCCAATATATCCTTTATTTCCTCTAGGTGATAGTTGAAGAAAAGACCTTTAATCCCTTTCCCTGTTCCCTCTGTAGTACTAATTGCGGGTTGTTCGAACCTCTCTGTGGTAAAGAATGAAAAATTCCTTTTAAGCAGTGCTCGTAGTATTGCTTTAATGTGCATTTTGTTTGCAAATTCTTGAATGTAAACAGAGTTATTGCCAAAGACCCTTCTTGCTTCTTTGAAGTAATCCTTAGGATTCTCGATGTGGTGTAGCACTCTAATCATTACTCCTCCATCAAAGACGTTGTCTCTAAAAGGTATTTTGTATGCATTCGCAGCAATTAACTCTAGTCGAGGGTACTTGTTTTTAAGTATTTCGTAGTTCTTCTCAAGAGTTTTAGCTGAGTAATCAAGTATTACCGGGTGTTTGTATTTGTCATAATATGTACTAGATATTCTTCCATATGATCCTCCTATGTCTAGGAACCAATCACCCTCTTCTTCTTCTAGCATTTTATTCAAAATCTCTTTTTCGGCTTGATGTTCATAGCTTCTCTCCTCCCAGTAAGTGGAGTAGTCGTAATCAAAGAGGTCGTAATCAGATACATCATTCATTTTCGATCTTTGTAATAATCTTAGATATTTTCTGTAGTTTTTCTAGTAACTTTGCAGACTCACTATCATCCGATAATTCCTCTGCCATTGCAATTTTTCCTGTTAGTTGTTTCTGTTTGGATTTGTAATACTCTAATTTTATTTTCTTTTGTAAATTATCTACCTCAGACTTAATATCACTTTCACCATCAGACAGGTCTTTGGCAGAGAAAATCATATCTTCGAGCAGAGCTTTTGCAACATTGTCAGATTCTAATTCTGCATAGAGCTTTTCTTTTGTGAAGTTAGAGTAATTAACTTGTATTAGATTGTAAACTTTCTGTAATCTCTCGTCTGTAAAATATTTCTTATCAATGAGATATTCTGATTTTATCTCTTTGATGAAAAGTAAAAGCTGAAGATATCGCAATAGTAAGTTACTATCGGTCAACCTCCTGTGAAACTGGCTTTTTGAAGGCATTTTTCCTTTTTCGGTTGAGTATGACTTTTTGCCTTCTTTGTACTCTATCTTCGTAATTTCTTTGAGCTTGCGAATGTAAAGAGCTTTGCTATTTGGGTTTTTGACCGAGTCGATGAGGGGGTATATAGTCTTTACTATACTGTTAAGATCCTCTAATTTAGTAAGATTTTTGTCAAGAATGACTCTTGCGAGAATGAAAGAGAATGCCTCTTTTTTGTTTGATATTAAAGAATCAAATTTCTTTTTATCTTTTCTTAGCATCTCATCAATATCCTTGTAAGGTTCTGCACTTTCAGCAAAAGGATTCATATCTAACCTTGAGACCAGTACAAAGCTTCGTATTAGTGCATTTTGGCCTGCGTTATCACTGTCAAAAAAGAGTAAAACATTCCTGGTGAGGGGTAGTAGGCCTTCAAGCTGTTCTGTAGTCAAGCTTGTTCCCAAAGGAGCTACTATATTCTTTATGCCGTGTTGGTGTGCGGAGATAACATCGGTAGAGCCTTCGCATATGATTGCGAGATCTTGTTTGCGAATTTCTTGTCTAGACTCGTACTGTGCAAAAAGGTTGTAAGATTTGTGGAAAACTGGGGTTTCTGGGGTATTCATATATTTAGGTCCGTAAGCGTCTTTTCTGAGCACTCTCCCTGTAAATCCGATAACTTTTCCTTTTTTTGATCTGATAGGAAACATTATTCTGTCATAGAATTTCTCTCTTAAAGCTCCTTCTTTCTCAACAAAGAGTCCCGATTCGAGTAAGTCTTTTTTTGTATATGTCCCACTCGCCTTGATTTTAACTAGTAAACCTTGTGTTCTTGGAGCGTATCCGATTGCAAACCTCTTTATTGATTCTTCATTGATATCCCTTTCTTTCACTAAGTATTCCCAAGCTTCTTTATTCTTTCGTAACTGGTTGTAGAAGTACTTTGTAGCAATATGATTTATCTCTGTGATTGCTTTGTATTGATAGTTAGGTTTTCCCTTCTTCAACTCTATGCCTGCTACTTTTGCTAATTTCTCTAGTGCCTCAGGGAAATCAATATGCTCAATGTTTTGTACGAAATTGAATACGTCTCCGCTTGCTCCACAACCGAAACATTTGTATCTCTGTATTTCTGGACTGACCATAAAGGAAGGAGTTTTCTCTTTATGGAAAGGACATAGACCAGAAAGATTTTTTCCGCTTCGTTTTAGCTGTACATATTTTTCGATGATACTGACAATATCTATCCTCTCTTTTATTTCTGCGACTTGATTGCTTTGATCCATTTCTTCCTAATTATACCATCAAACTCACTATTACTTGCATTGCAGCTCATTGTTTGTAATCGCACATTCCATTACTGCAACTCCTTTGATTGTGCTTGTAGGCCAAGAAATCTCTTTCTCGTTAAAGTATAGTTTTGTGCTGGTTAGTCTACCTGATGTTATTCTCAGCTTCTCTTTTATGGGGAATTCTTGTGTAGAAGGGTTTACTACTTGGACCAATTTGTTTTCATCATCAATATCTAATTTTATCCAGGCAGGAGAATCAATAATCTGTAATTTTACAATATTTTGTACTGGTTGTTCTGTTTTTTGCACTACTTGAGGTTTTGAGTATGTCACTTTTACGGTCACAACTGTTTCTAGTATATTGTTGTTATTCTTCTTTGACTTTACGGTAATTAAATTCGGACCTTCCACTAGAGACATTTCTTTTTCGAAGTATCCGTTTTCATCTATTTGTATTGCTACATCGTTAATCTGTACTGTTGAATTCTTTTCTGATTGACCTTTTAGTTTAATAGTTTCCTGTGTTGTTGTTGAATCTGGATTTGGTTCTGTAATCTTGAGTAAAGGAGGTTTTTGGAAGTTGTATATTTGTAGGAGTATGTAAGCAATTATACCAAGAGCAAAGAGAGTGAGTATTACAGTAATCAAAGTCTTGGGAGTTAGATAGGTTCTGCCTTTGTATGTTACTAGTGGTGTTTTTGCTATCTTGTTTTCTTTCTTTTGCTTTACTTGGTTACTTCTTCTGTAGAGAGCAAGAGTTTTCTCTACATCAAGGTTTAAGTAGCTAGCATATATTTTGATAAAGCCAGTTAGAAAAACCTCTGATTCGAACAGTGAGAAATCATTTGCTTCGATAGCTTTAAGAAATCTTTTTTGGATTTTTGTTTCTAGAGAGGCATTTTCTAGGCTGATTCGTAATGACTGTCTTTTGTTTTTGAGTACATCTCCCGCTGTTATCATACCTATATTTTACTACTTATTCCATTTCTTCGGAACTACTTTCATCTCCTAATATCTTTGAAACAGAGTCTACAAGAACTTTTCTAGGCTTAGATCCCTCTTCTGGACCGATTGCCCCAGCTTCGTAAAGCTCATCGATTATCCTTGCGGCTTTGTTGTAACCGATTCTCATTTTTCTTTGTAGGAAAGATGCAGATGCTTTCTGAGTAAGTATAACTATCTCTAATGCTTTGCCAAAATCAGGATCTCTTTCGGTTGAGGAGGATACACCTTCTCCACTTTTTGCTTTTTCTATGGCATTCTGCAATCCATCTGAGTATTCGATTTCTTCAGACTTTACCTGCTCTTTTATTGTATTGACAATGTTTTCTGTGTCTTCTGTAGATGTATATGTACCTTGTATTCTTAATGCTTTAGGTGTTGTTTGATCTTTGTACAACATATCTCCGTTTCCAAGAAGTGTCTCAGCTCCAGATTCATCTAAGATGACTCTAGAGTCTACAAGTGTGGATACTGCAAACGCCATCCTTCCAGGGATGTTTGATTTGATTAGTCCCGTAATGACATCTACTGTTGGCTTCTGAGTTGCTAGTATCAAATGTACTCCTACAGCTCTTCCCATTTGTGCTAGTCTTTGAATTTTTGTTTCTACCTCCATTCCCGATGTAAGCATTAAATCTGCCATTTCATCTATGACTACAACAATATATGGCATAGCAGTAAATCCCATCTTTTGGTTGTATTCCGACAGTTTCTTGGCGTGTACCTGTTTTAACTGAGAGTATCTTCTCATCATCTCTCCAATAGTCCATTCGAGTGCGTTAGTGACTAATGACACATCTGTAATTACAGGTGAGAGTAGGTGTGGAATTCCGTTGTAACTTCCCATTTCTACACCCATTTTTGGATCTACCATAATGAATTTCACTTCATCGGGTGTTTTTGTCATAAGGAGGCCAGCGAGTAGAGAGTTTATGGCTACAGACTTACCTGTACCTGTTGCTCCTGCAACTAGTAGATGTGGAATTTTTCCTAAATCTCTAATACAAGTCTTTCCCGTAATATCCTTCCCTAATATGAGTGGAAGTTCATACTTGTCCACTTCTTGTCTTAGCTTCTTTATCATATCCCTTGTGTATACAAAGTTTGGCGTTGGATTTGGAATCTCTACACCAATAAAGGAGGTCCCAGGTATAGGTGCTTCTATTCTAAGAGATGATGCCTGTGAGGCAAGAGCTAGTGCTAAATCATTACTTAAATTTTTAACCTTAGACACTTTGATACCTGTGCTAATGCTTAAGGAGAATCGTAAAACCGTTGGTCCTACAGATATTGCAACAACTTTCGATTGAATACCGAAGTTCATTAAAGTCCTTTGAATAACGAGGGCTTTCTCTTTGTAAAGCTTCTCGTCTTGTTTCTGTGTTTCTTTTTCTTGAAGAATCTCTACGCCAGGGAATGTCCAGTCTGTATATTTAGGTTCTTGAGGTTTTCCAGCATCTTCGACACTTACTCTTGGGTGTGGAGAATTGTAATCTCCCCTGTCAGCAACATCCTCTGAATCATCACTTCCTTGATGATTTCTTTGAAGAATTTCTTCTAATTTCCTTTCTGTCTCTTGCTCAGACTCTATGTAAGGCTCATTTGCCTCTTGATCTTCGTGAGAATCTATTTTGATATCATCTCCTTTCTCTCCAAAACCTATCTTCGCAAGCAATGCTCTCATATCAAATCCATTTTTCTTCTCTTTCTCTGGTTCAGGAATAGAAGACTCAACAAAGTCTCTTATTTGCTCGAGTGTTGTTCCTGTTATGAGTGAAAATGCAACAATCAGTACAAACAGTACAATGAGTATTTCTATGACATCTCCGAACACTCCGTTAAGAGAAAGATGAAGGAATTTCCCGAATTCTCCTCCCGTCCCCTTAAGAGCCTCTGCGTTTCTAAGTTGTTCATCGCTTTGCCAAAAGGAAAGTAGAACTGAGATGCACAGAGAGAAAAAGAAGATACCTAATGCTTGTCGATATGATATGAATTTCCTGCTTTTGAGTAAAAGAAAAAGGGAAAGATATATCATCAATATCCCCCAAGGGATTGAACCATAGCCTAGTTTCAATGAAACTTGCTCGAATAGTTGGGATTGACCAGTTAAGAAAGTTGAGGCAAGGACTATTACTCCACAGATAAAGAGAATAGTTCCCATCAGTATTTTGCTTTCACTACTCTTGATTGTTAGTTGTTCTCTTTTTTTAGGTCTGGGCATTTTGCAGTATATAATAGGATATTATAGGGATTTTTTCAAAGGGTATCTAATATGACTCCGTTTGGTGAATCTACCAGTATATACAATTGGATGCAAATGTGCAAAAATCCTTTGACTAATTGACAGAAATGTGATAATATTCTCCGAGTCCCTTGATTTTGCTTAAAAAAGTGGTATTGTGTGGCTCTTTTCTGAGCCTCTTGGGTATCGCTTTGTTCGAGTAATGTTCTAACATAACTAAAAATTTACCCTATGCTAAAACCTAAAAGTAATAGATCTGGAAGATTGAATCTAGGTTTGAACTATTCTGGAGACCTAGAATTTCCAAATTTAATCTCTGCACAGATCAACTCTTTTCGAGACTTCCAAGAAAATGGATTTCAGAGGCTTTTTTCTGAAATAAACCCTAAGAAGAAAAAAGATTCTAAAGAAAGAAGAGAGGGATCTGAGAAGATGTGGACTTTAGAATTTAGTGACTTTAGATACGGAGAACCGTATAGAGATGTAGATGAGGCCATAAGGAAAGGATTGTCCTACGAAGTGCCTGTCTATGCAAAAGTAACATTACAAAACAACAAAACAAGAGAAATTAAAGAACAGGAGATTTTCATAACAGATCTTCCAATTATGACCGATGACGGTGTATTTGTATTTAATGGTGTTAGAAGAGTTGTTACTCACCAGATTGTAAGAGCAGAAGGAGTTCTGTATGAGGAGTCAGTAAAACTACCAACAAGAGCTCTTTACAAGGTTAGACTTATGCCAGGGATGGGACCTTGGTATGAGATTGATACCAGTAAGCACAATGTAATTGCAATGAGAATTCTTCCAAAAAGACCAAAGGTTTTGATAACAGAACTATTGAGAGTTTTTGGATGGGAAACAGATGATGAAATCAGAAAATTGTTTGCAGATGTAGATACCCACGAGGAGTACAAGTATATTGAGGCAACTCTTGCGAGAGATTTCTCTAAGAACAAAGAGGAAGCTATCATTAGTATCTACAACAAGTTAAGACCAGATGAATCTGTCACATTAGAGAGTGCAGAGAAATATATTAAAAACAGTTTCTTTGATACTTCTAAATTTGATTTAGGGAGAATAGGTAGGTACCAGCTTAACAAAAAACTTGGTACTACATATGATATTAATAATCCAGATGAAGTTGTTTTGTATCCTAGCGATATCATTTTGATTGTTAAGAGGTTGATTCAAACAAACAATGGTTTAGTAGAACCTGACGATATAGATCACCTATGCAACAGAAGAATTAGAAGTGTTGGAGAAATTCTCTCCAGACAGTTAAATCCTGCAATTAAAAGATTAGAGAAGAACATTAAGGACAAGATGAGTTTGTACGGACAAGATGCAAAGGTCACACCTTCTATGCTTGTTAGCACTAAACCGATATCAGCATCTATTCAGTCATTCTTTGGTGCCAATGCCCTTTCTACTTTTATGGATCAGGCAAATATTCTTTCAGAATTAGAGAACAAAAGGAAGGTTACTGCAGGTGGGCCGGGAGGTATCGCAAAAGAGAGAGCTACTTTCTCAATTAGAGAAGTACATAACTCCCATTACTCCAAGTTTGACCCTGTAACTAGTCCTGAGAGTGCAAATATCGGTGTTGTTACACAGTTAGCAATGCTTGCTCGAATTAACGAATTTGGCTTCTTGGAGGCTCCATACAAAAAGGTTTTGAATAAAGTAAAGAATACTCAAAAAGATTTGTTAAACAGAATTATTGCTGAGGATGTTGTTGTTGGAAAAAAGAAAATAGCTAAAGTGGGAGATGTTGTTAATGAAAAATTGGCAGCTGCTATCTCAAAAGAGAAGAGTTTGAAAGAAATTTCAATCAAACCATTTGTAACTGAAGAAATCGAATACTTAGATGCAATGGATGAAGAGGAATACTATATTTCTACAGCAACTATTAAAAAGGATGAATTCGGTAATATATTAGATACACTCTTACCTGTTAGATACAAAGGAGATTTCTTTCTTGAAACCGCAGAAATAGTTAGCTACATTGATGCTTTGGCCAGTCAACAAGCAGGTTTAGGTATGGCATTAATCCCATTTGTTTCTCACAATGAGGCTATGAGAGCTTTGACTGGTGCAAACCAGCAAAGGCAAGCAGTTCCTTTGATTAAGCAGGAGTCTCCATATATTGGTACCGGTTTAGAAGAAGTAATTGCTCGACAGTCAGTTTGGGGTATATTTGCAGAGGATGACGGAGAAGTTCTCTACTCTGATGCAAACAAAATTTCTGTTAAATACAAGAAAAACGGTTTAAAAGAGTATTCATTGATATCATTCTACAGAAGTAATGACAATGCTTCCTTTACACAGAAGCCTGTATTAGGAGTAGGAGACAAATTTAAGAAAGGTGATGTATTAGTTGATGGTCCAACAATGGTCGATGGAGAGCTATCTGTAGGTACGAACCTAAGAGCAGCTTTAATGTTCTATGAAGGTTACAACTACGAGGACTCCGTAATCATTTCAGAGAGAATTGTAAGAGATGATTTACTAACATCCATTCATATTAGAGAGCATAGCGTAGATATCAGAGATACTGAGTTAGGCCCTGAAATTATTACAGCTGACATACCTCACGTTAACGACAGAATTCTGCAGAAGTTAGATAGTGAAGGAATTGTAAGATCTGGAGTACAAGTAAAATCAGGGGATATTCTTGTTGGAGTTGTTGCTCCAAGAGGAGAGAAAGAATTAACAGCAGAAGAAAGATTACTAAGAGCAATCTTTGGAGAATCAGCTAGCGATGTACGAGACAACTCACTGAGAATTCCTCACGGAGAAGAGGGTATTGTTATTAGAAGTCTAGTGCTTTCAACAGACAAAGGAGACAAATTGGCTCCTGGTGTTCTTCATCAAGTAAAAGTATGGGTCGCAAATACAAAGAAGATTGGTTTCGGGGACAAAATTGCTGGAAGACACGGAGACAAGAATACTATTGCTGCTATCAGACCTATTGAGGATATGCCTTTCACAGAAGATGGAGAGCCTGTAGATATTGTCCTAACACCTACATTCCTCAAGAGAATGAATATGGGACAGGCAGAGGAAGTTCACTTCGGAAGATATGCAAAAATACTAAATGAAAAGCTATCATTCCCTATTTTTGAAGGAGAGAACTTAGAGTGGATGGAATCAGAGCTTAAGAAGAAAGGTGCTGATTTGGCACAAAGAGTTGATTTGTATGATGGTAGAACTGGCAAAAAGTTCCCTAACAAAGTTACTGTTGGTATGAAGTATGTATTGAAACTTCACCATATTGCAGATGAGAAAGTACACGCAAGATCAACAGGTCCATATACAGCTGTATCACAACAGCCATTAGGAGGAAAAGCACAAATGGGTGGACAAAGATTCGGAGAAATGGAAGTTTGGGCATTAGAATCTCATAGTGCTCCGTATGCATTACAAGAAATGTTGACAATCAAATCAGACGATATCAAAGGAAGATCCGCAGCATACAAAGCAATTATTCACGGAGATAAAATAGAGAATGTAAATGTCCCAGAATCATTCAAAGTGCTCATCAAAGAGTTAAATGCACTTTGTTTGAATATTGACTTAATTTCAACACAATCAAACGAAGAGGAGGTTGCACAAAATGAAGAAAAGTAGAAACAAATTTGAAGACTTTGATGTTTTAAAAATTACTTTGGCATCTCCAGACCAGATATTAAACTGGTCATACGGTGAGGTTACAAAGGCTGAGACTATTAACTACAGAACTTTTAGAGCTGAACCAGAAGGTCTCTTCTGTGAGAAGATTTTTGGTCCTACTAAAAACTATGAGTGTTACTGTGGGAAATACAAGAAAATTAGATACAAGGGAATTGTTTGTGACAAGTGTGGAGTTGAAGTAACAACTTCTGATGTAAGAAGAGAGAGAATGGGACATATCGAGTTGGCAATTCCAACCGCACACATTTGGTTTGCATACGGAATTCCTAACAAAATGTCCATAGTTCTAAATATCCCAAGAGATAAAATACTCTCCGTTATTTACTACACAAGATATATTGTAGTTAATGTTGAAGAGGAGAAAAGGCAGGAGACATTAGAGAAATCAGAGGCTATTAAGTCTCAGGAAATTGAAGCATTGCATAAAGAATTAGACGTAGAGTTGCAGAGTACTACTAAGATATTTGAAGATCAGTTAAAAGAATTAAAGAAAGGTAAGAAGAAAGAGAAAGCTAGTGATTTCAAGACAAGTCAGGTAGAACACAAGAGAAAACAGGCACTAGCAAAAGTAAGAAGAGATTATGCAGAGAAAGAGGAAGTGATTGATTCTTTCTACTCTAAACTTAATCAGTTAGTAGAAAAAGTGGCTGTAGGTACCGTTATTTCTGAAGATGAGTACTCTGACTTAGATGACAGAGATTTACTCTTCTTTGAAGCTATGATGGGTGCAGAAGCAATTGA
>CAZCCQ010000006.1:0-13594 GCA_964497595.1 uncultured Candidatus Saccharibacteria bacterium
AAAACTTTCTCATAATTTTCGTCAGAGACCTTCTCCATATGCTCTAAAGTTACATTCTTAATTTCACTAGCTACAGTCATAATTTCTTTTACATCATTTGGTTGTGCAAATTTCACTTTTATAGATTTCTTCTTTCTAACAGATTGCGGGGGTAGGAATGGTCCATCTGTCTCAAAGAGAATTCTCTCTAATGGAGTGTTTTTCAAAATTTCCCTTACATTTTCTCCGCTTTTGTATGTAATAATTGCGTTAAAGCCAACAGAAAAACCCATATCAAGTATTTCATTAAGACTTTCCATACTGCCTGTATAGCTATGAAATGAGCCTTTTAGGAGTCCTTTCCCCTCTTCAGCTACAATTCTAATAATATCCTTTACGCACAGATCGCTTCCTAAGATATCTCTAGCGTGAATACTAACGGGAAGGGAGTTTTCTAATGCAAGTTGTAAGTGTTTGCGGAGTGAAATTTTCTGTACCTCTTTAAGTTGTTCTACAATATCTTTCTCGTATGATTTGTCTAATTGGAAGTGGTAATAATCTAATCCACACTCCCCTATTGCTGAGATTTCATCTTTTCTTTTCTTGAAGATGTCTTCAAATTGTAAATTCATCTTTTGAGACCTCTCGTAGATATTCTCTTGTATATCTTTCATTATGGTATTCTCTTCGAAAAATTCAGGATGTATTCCAATGGCAACCTGTATTAGATTGGGATAGATTTTGTTGTACTTTTCCGTTATCTCGAAGTTACCGTCGTAATCTAAAATATCTGTACCTTGAGTAAGAATATGTTTCCCCCCATTTTGAACAAACAGCGAGAGAACCTGATCCAAATTTGACCTAAGAGGTTCCATTGACAGATGTATATGTGAATCGTGCATAGGGAAATTGTACCATATTTGCCCTTTGGGGTCAGACCTAGGTCTGACCCCAGAAAATGCAAAGGTCGAGGTTTTGCCTTTTTCGATTGGGAAGGTCGGAGGAGGGTCTGACCCCGAGAAGGGCTGGGATAATAGGTAGGGATGTGGTAGAATGGTGCGGTTATGGGAAAGCTAGTTCAAAGGAATTGGGTTTTGATAATAACGGGGGTGTTGTTTTTACTCACAGCTGTAGTTGTGATTTTTCAAGTTATAGATAAAGAAAAGGATGTGTACTGTACCTTTTCTAATCAAACATACAAAGTTGGCGAAGTTGTTAAGAAGGAAGGTAATGAGCTGTGTGAATGTACAAATAATCATCAAATTGTTTGTAAAACAGTAGAGAGTGAAGAGGAAGATAGCGCTTTTAATACAACAAATCTGAAATTCTCATATAAATATCTGAATTCTCTCGGTGAGAAGGAGCCTGATAGTAAAAAAGTTAATACAGTAGATATTAGTCAATATGATACGCAACTTTCTATTGCCATAGAAAAAGAGGTAATGTGTAGTAGTGATTTTGTTGCTCCAAGTCAAGTTGGTTACTATGAATTACTAGAAAACAGCATCATACTCTCTACAATGACTAGTACGGATCCAGCTGTGTATAACAAGCCTTGTAGGATATCAGATTTGTATGAAATATCTAATTTAGATATAGATATTAAGGATTCTTTTGAAGTATTTTACAAAAATGACAAAGGAGAGTTAATAGACTTAAAGGCTTGTTCTTACAATGGAATACTGTATGGATCGGGAGATGTCTTCAAGTCCATTAAGGAAGATAAGATTTGTTCTTGTGAAGAGAAAGTAGTTAGCTGTAAGTAACTATATTATCCCAGTATATAATCCTATCAAGCAGGTAAAGATTGTAAATAGCCAGAATCTCATAACTACTTTATACTGCGGCCATCCATTAGCTTGGAAGTGATGGTGGATAGGTGCAATCTTGAAAACTCTTCTCTTGAAAAATCTCAAACTTACTATCTGGATAAGACTAGAGAGCATAATCAACCAAGTTATAGAGGACATAAGGAAGTATGGTAGAAGATTATTTGTAATAACTGCTATGAAGAACATAGAAAAGCCAAGAGGCATAGCTCCTGGACCTCCATTCCAAAATCTTGCTGGTGGTATATTAAAATACAAGTCGATTAACTGAGCCCCCAAGATGATTCCTAATATTGGTAGGAATTCATATTTCTGTTGAATTAGAAGTAGAACAAACATCGCAGTTGTGATAACCATAAATATTCCTATCATCAGTCCATCTGCCCCATCTGTGAGCTCTGCAGAGTAAATAGCAAATTGGCCAACTATTCCAGAGAGTATTACGATAATTGGTGTGAAGTTTACAACTAATCCTTCAACGAGACTTAGTTGTTTTACATATCCTGTCTTATACAAAAGAAACATTACTCCGATGTTTAGTATGATGGAGAAAGCGAGTTTACCAAGTCTCCATTCAAATGTTTCTTGAAATGCTTTCATTTTTTCATTATTTTTAAAACCATTAGTGAATACAGCGACATCAATTAAACCCCAAATTCCAAATAGCACAAAGCCGATGAGGAATACTTTTACAACGGAAGTAAGGGGAACAAGGGCTAGGATGAGTAATGGCACTACAACAAGGATTAACAATCCTCCCATATTAGGAGTACCATTCGTGGTTGCAGTTTTCATAATTTTCATAAAGAGGGTGTTGTCACCATCGCTTGCACCTATCTTTGATTTCTTAATACCACTTATTTGATTAAATTTATACAGAAAATTGATCATTATTGGGGCAAATATTACTGAGGCTACAGTTGAGTAAAACAGTGCTTCTAGACTCTTTTTTATTACATCTATCATAAGTGTATTCTCTAAATTATTAGATAATTATCTCAGTTTCTTTTCTTGATTTCTAGGTCATCAGCAATTGCTAAGAAAATATCTTTCCAAAGAGGAACGGTTGTTAATGAAGAGAAGTCGGCTACTTGAGGCTCTTCTAATTTAACAAGCATAATCATTTTAGGGCTCTCAACAGGTGCGAATCCAACAACAGTATCGTTTGTGTAGGTTTTCTGATAACCCGTTATACCTGTTTTAGAGATTTGTGCTGTTCCCGTCTTTGCTGCTATTTCGTAGTTTCCTAATTCCTTTGCGAGTCCTCCTAGTGAGCCTCTTTCAACAGCTACTTTTAGAGCTTCTTTAACAATATTTGCTGTTTCTACAGATATTGGTGTTGCAAGTACCTGTGGTTTTATCTTTATACTATCTTTCGCATCGGTTATCTCCTCTATAATATACGGCTTCATTCTGACACCATTGTTTGCAAATGCACTTAATGCGGATATTACTTGTAGAGGAGTTGCTGAGATACCTTGTCCGTATGAGGAGGTTATAATATCCAACTTGGTCCATTCGTCAAATGATCTCAAGTAGTTTGTTGATTCATCTTGTAGCCCTATTCCAATAAACTCTCCTATGCCAAACTCTCTGAGTGCAGAGTAATACTTCTGTGAATCTACTTTCAATGCAGTAAGAGCGGCACAAGGATTATTTGAGGTCTTGAATATCTCTGCAATATCAAGATTACCAGCAGCTTTCTTGTTCCAAGTGTATATTCTTTGTCCTTTAAGGTCATTGTAACCTGTTACTTTGTATAAATCTAAAAATCCAGAGCTATCATTGCAAATATAATTTTTGTCAATGACTTTATTCTCAAGTGCGATTGCAATAGTAATTGGTTTTTCTACTGAGCCGTGCTCGTATACATCGGAGATAGCTCTATTCTTTAAGATCCAAGATTCAGGGGCTCTCCAGTATTCGGAAGGATCATAAGTTGGATAGTTCGCCATCGTTATAATTGCTCCAGTTGCAGGATCCATAATAATTACAGAACCACTCTTCGAACGGGTTCTTTTAACACCCTCCTCAAGAATACTCTCAACTTTTGATTGTATGTTAGGAACAATTGTTAGTTTGAAGTCCTTGCCTTCTCTTGCAAGCACAGGATTGTATTCAGAAGTTAAAATGATATTTCCAGAAGAGTCCTTTTCTTCATTGGAGTATCCTTCCCTACCACTAATATCTCCGAAATAGTAACCCTGAATACCGTACTGACCAACTGTCTTTCCCTCGGCATCTTTTCCAAAGAAACCTAAGATATGTGCTGCTAAGGTACCATTGGGATAAACCCTTTTTTCCTCTCTTTCAAAGTACAAACCAAATCCTTCTGTTCCTTTCCCAAAAATATTTGCCGACTCCAACGCTTTTTTCTTTTCTATTGTAACCTCTTTTTTTATAGGGGCATATACAAAATCATCTTTAAGTTTTGAACTAACTTCTTCCTCCTCTATACCTAGGATAGCAGATACCTCTGCTACAAATTTGTCTTTTCCCTTGAAAAAGATTTCTCTTTCTTCTGGATCATTACTTAAAGTTGCATAAATATTCCATACAGGTTGGTCAACTGCGAGTATCGTATTATCACTTCCAGTTATTTTCCCTCTAGGAGCTATTGAAATTTGAGTAGAAAGATACTGTTTCTGAGATAGATCTTCAAATTTTTCTGCATAGAGTATTTGCCATCTAAATGCTTGAAAAACAATTATGAATGCAAAAAAAGTAAGAGCGTAAACTACAAAAGCTGAGTTCGTAATACGTTTATTTTTTGTTGTGTTTGATTCTTTTACAAAAGAAATTCTTGAGTTCCTCTTTTTTTTACTACTTCTTTTGTGAAGATTGCTTAAACTTGTCATTACTTATTTGCAACAATAGATGCTTCTTGCAAGTATATCACTGTTTTGTTTGTGGATGCAGATAATGACAAAGACTTATCCGAAAGTTTGCGTATTACAGTGATAGAATTACTCTTAGCAATCTTCTCTTCCATTCCCCTATTTTCCTCGAGAAGATAATTTTTCTCTTTATTTAAACTTTGAAGTTGAGTCCCTAGTGGTGCTAGTATTGAATTTACAACTAGTTGGCAAACTACAAATGAGATGATAGCTATGAAAAAAAGGCTTCCTGCTACATTATCTTTTATTTTATTTACAACTCTCATTTAGGCAGTCCGCTTAACTAATGTTCTTAACTTGGCAGAAGCGGATCGAGGATTTCTCCTTTTCTCTTCATCGGTTGGGGCAATGTATTTTTGAAAAAGCAACTTCCCCTCTCCGCTTCTCTGTTTTTCTAAATTAAAATTT
Source organism: uncultured Candidatus Saccharibacteria bacterium (assembly GCA_964497595.1). Taxonomy (GTDB): domain Bacteria; phylum Patescibacteriota; class Dojkabacteria; order SC72; family SC72; genus UBA5232. Next base: position 5,114 of record CAZCCQ010000006.1, read on the forward strand.
TTAACTATCCGATCTTCTAATGAATGGAAGGATATGACTGAGAGTCTTCCATTTTCATCTAAGATCTTAAAAGAATTATTTAATGCATCTTCTAAACTGCCTAATTCATCGTTTACCACGATTCGCAGGGCCTGAAAGACCCTGCGAGAAGGGTTCTTAGTAATTAAGCTTTCAGCAGCCGGTACTGCTTTGTAGATAATTCTTGTAAGATCTCCAACTGTGTTAATATTAGAGATTTCCTTTTTGATTTCTTTTGCAATTCTGGTTGAGTATTTCTCCTCTCCATATGTATAGAAAATTTTGGCTAATTCTTTCTCTGAGAGTGCTACTAGCAAATCTCTTGCTGTGACTCCCAAATCATTATCCATCCTCATATCAAGGGGTTCATTACTTTCTAGGTAACTAAATCCTCTGTTGTGTGATTCTTCTAGTTGTCTAGAGGAAATTCCGATATCAAGTAGTATTCCATTGGGCTTTCTTGTAATTTTCAAATCAGTAAGTATTTTGTCTACTTTTTTGAAATTAGATTTAACAATAATCCAGTTGTCTGAAAGAGAATTTTTGTAATACTCCTTAACAAAATCAATTGCGTGTTGGTCTTGATCTATACTTAGAAGTAAACCTTTTGCTGATAGTTTTTTTAGTATTTCAATACTGTGACCTCCATCGCCGAGTGTTCCATCTATGTAGAAGAATTCAGGCTTAATATTTAATGAATCTAAAGATTCTTGGAGTAAGACAGGTGTGTGTATTCTATCCATTTTCCTTAGGAGTCATTTTACTTATCTCTTGGGCGATATCATCTCCGTGTTTTTGTAGGTATGTTAAGCGTTTTTCCCATTTGCTTGAATCCCATATCTCAATCCAGTTTACTAAACCGATGAATATTATTTCTGTCTTTAGTCCTGCGTGTGTGAAAAGTGACTCAGGAATAACAAATCTACCCTGTTTGTCCATTTCGACTTCCTTAGCACCACCCACTAAAAATCTACTTGTGTCTCTAATATTTTTATTTGTAAAAGAGCCATTTATTACTTCTTTCGCCACCTTTTTCCACATTTTCCTGTTTACAAGTATTAGTGCGTCTTCATATCCTCTTGTTAGTATCAAATCCTCTCCTATTTCCTCTCTAAATTTCCGTGGTAGAGCTACTCTTTTCTTCTCTCCTACTTTGCTTTTGTATTCTCCTATTATCATACTTTAGTTATATCATCTTTCACCACTTTTTACCACTTCTTGCCACTAGCCTACCATTGTTCTCGAATAAGTGTCAAGAGAAAATTACTACAGGCTGAAATATCCTATTCTAGGATAGAAATTTTAGCTATTAACACAGGAAATCAAGAAAGTTATATACAACTACTTAGTTAACCGATAGCGAACTATTGAAAAAGAGTGCAAATAAATATATGGTATTAATAGATAAAATTACTTTAATGAATATGAAAATATATTTAAAAGAGATTAAAGAGTACTTCCCTGAATTTGAGATAAAGAATTATGATGAAGATGCTTTTTTTACTGGATTTTGTCACGATTCTAGAGAAGTTGTGCAAGGAGATTTGTATATGCCAATAGTCGGAGAGAAATATGATGGTCACTCTTTTATTATTCAAGCGCTAGATAATGGTTGTTCAATGGCCCTCTGTGAGAACAGTAAGGCAGAGATGACTGTAGAAACAACAAAACCAGTTATTTTAGTGGACTCAGTTGAAGAAGGAATTAAGAAGATTGTTAACTACTCTATTGGGTATATAAAGAAGCCAGTTGTTGCCATTACTGGAAGTACAGGGAAAACTACTACTAAGAAGATGCTTACAACGATACTTGAGAATCATATGAAAGTTCTCACTGCAAATAGATACAATACAGTGTGGGGAAACGCAGTACTTCTTGGGAAGTTTGCAGGTGAGGATATTGTAGTTTTGGAGTGTGCTATGGACAGAAAAGGAGAAATTTCTTGGCACGTTAATACTTTTGATCCAGATCTAGGGATTCTTTTGAATATATGTGAAGTACACGCTGAAAAGATTGGTAGTATTGATGATATTGTTAAAGAGAAGAAAGATTTGGCAGACTATATGGAGCGAACAGGGAAACCGTTGATATTGAATATAGATGATCCTAAATTGAAGAAAATAGCCGAAGAGTACAACAAGGAGTCTACTTTGATTACTTTTGGTACTGACGGTAGTGCTGACTTTCAGATCAGTGATATTTATGTAGATAATGAAGGTACTCATTTCAAATTTAGATATTATGATGATAATGTTATATCTGTGAGTCTTGGTGTATTTGGAGAGGGTTACGCGTATGATGCTATGGCAGCAATAATTGCAGCAAATGAGTTGGGCGTAGGGATAGAGAGGTGTGTTGAGGATATTAAGACATATGTCGCTGAAAGTGCTCGATTTGAGAAGTTGGAATACGGTAATTTAACAATAATCAATGATGGGTATAATGCCAATCCTGTTTCTATGAGAATGTCTGTTGAGACTTTTTGTAAATTGTTTAAAGAGGGATATTATACGATAGCAATTTTAGGGGATATGAGAGAGTTAGGAGAGGTGTCTTCTGAAAAACATAAAGAAATAGGTGAGTTTGTAAAATCGTGTAATTTTAATGAAGTTTATTATGTTGGAGAGTATTTAGATGATTTTGGAATTGGTGAGAAGATAGGTTCTGCAGATGAAGTTGCTGCTTTCCTTAATTCGAAATTAGAGGGATTGAAAGATAAGAAGGTGGCAGTATTACTAAAGGCAAGTAAAAGTATTGGACTCTATCAAGTTCCAGACTTCTTAAAAAAGCTAGGAGCGATATAGTTAATCTATCCAAGAGATATCAGCACCTAATTTCTGTAGATTTTCTACGAAGTTAGGATGTGCTCTTTTAATAGTATCTGCATTCCGAATAATACTCTCTCCTTTAATAGTTAATGCAACCATCATTAGGGCAACTGTAGCCCTAATAATATTGGGGCTATCTACAGTTGCAGGCTGTAGAGGTTTGCCTCCAAAAACAATTATTCGATACGGATCACACATTACAATATGAGCTCCAAATTTCATCATTTCTTGTATCCAGAAAAATCCTCCTTCATACAGTTTATTCCAGAACATAATATTTCCTTTTGATTTTACTGCTATAGCAATCATTAGTGGCATTAAATCTGCTGGGAAGTATGGCCAAGGGGCAGCCTCTACTTTTGCTAGCATATTTTTAGTATATGGATCTTGGATTAAGAGATCTTTTGTAGATTTTACTATTGCTGTATCACCTTCATACTTAATATCAACCCCAAATTTTTTGAATGTTTTAACTATTAGTGGAAAGTATTCAGGTTCAGCATTTCTTATCTTGATTTCTCCTCCTGTCATAGCACCTAATGCTAGGAGAGTCGTTATTTCGTGATGATCTGAAGAAATTGTGAAATCAGTACCGTGTAGATGAGTAACTCCCTTTACAGTAATAGTTGAAGTGCCTATCCCTTGAATATTTGCTCCCATTGAGACAAGGAAATTGCATAGGTCTTGTACGTGCGGTTCTGAAGCGGCATTTATCATTGTGGAAGTACCTTTAGCTTTAGATGCCGCCATAACAAAATTCTCAGTAGTAGTGACACTCATATAGTCTTGCCATAGTTCTCCACCCTTTAACCCTTTCGAGCTATCTATTTTCAAAGTTTTTCCTTCTTCGATCTTTACTCCAAGTCCCTCTAAAACCTCTAAGTGAGGATCTAACTCTCTAATACCTAGTGAACATCCACCTATTTCTTTCTTAACCTCTATGAATTCTATTCTTGTAACAAGTGGACCTAAGAGCAATATTGCACCTCTCATACCCATAGGGAATCCATTATTTCCCAAATCATTTTTGAAGTTGGAATTATTGATCTTTAGAATATTTTTATCCTTATCCCACTCTATTTTAGATCCCATTGATGTCATTAACTCTATTAGTTTTTGAACATCTGTAAGATCCGGGAAATTTCTAATTATGACATCTTCGTTTGTCAAGAGAGAAGCACATAGAATTGGTAAAGCTGAATTTTTGTTTCCTGCTGGAGTTATTTCTCCCGAAAGGACATTACCACCTCTTACTATTAAATCAGACATAATTTTATTATCTCTCTAAATTTAGATAGTTAATTATTTTTGAAGCAGCATCCTTGACAAAGATTTCTTCTGCGTTGCTTTCATCTATCTTAAATTTATTTTGAGAGTACAGCCTAAGAAGTGAGAGAAGTTTCTCTGCAGACAATTCTCCTTCATTAACTATTTTTGCTAGTCCTACACTCTCTAAAACCTTAGCATTTTCCATTTGTTCGTTATGTGTCACCCAAGGAATCGGAATAAGTATGGAGGGTATGCGTAAAATTCCAAGTTCATATACTGTATTTGCACCAGCTCTACCGACAAAGAGGTTAATATTATTTAACACAAACCCTATTTCATCACTACCTATATACTTTGTAATAATTAATCTTTCTTTTAACTCCTGACTTAGTTTGCCTTTTTCTAAGGTGAGTAATTGAAAGTCATTTGTTAATTTACTATCACCTGTTTGGATAATTAGTTGGTATTCTTGTAGTAGTGTAAGCAATGAGTTCATCATAGTTTCATTTATTAAATGAGATCCTAAACTTCCTCCGGATACATATACTATTGGGTAGTCTTCTTGTTTAACAATCATTCTCTTAAACGCATCAATAATTTTTCCTCTACCCTGTTTCTCAAATATCTCTTTCCGTACTAAATTTCCAGTATGCACAATTTTTTCTTTTGGGAAATATTTTGCTGAGGAAGGGAATGTTAAGAATATTTTTTCTGAAAATTTTGAAACTATTTTGTTTGATAGTCCTACGCTTGCTGTTTGTTCGTGTAGATATATTTTAGCTTTGAATAGTTTTGCTACGCTACATACGGGTACAGATACAAACCCTCCTGTGGAAATAACAATATCAGGTTTGAATTTTCTAAATATTTTGTAAGAGTCGATAAATCCTAAAACCGTTCTTAGTAGTAAGTATATAGCTTTAAAACTAAATCTTCTTTGTAGTTTCCCCGCCCTTATATATTCCTGATTAAATGGTTCTTTTGCTAGAAGTTTTTTCTCTAAAGAATACCCTGCTTTTTCGCTTTCCATTCCTAAATCTCCACCGATATAGAGAAAATTATACGAAGTTAATTCATATTTTTCTTGCAAGGCAGAGATAATTGCTTTAGCAGAAGAGATGTGTCCCCCAGATCCCCCTCCTGTAACGACTATTTTCTTCTTTAATCTTTCCTTATTCTCCATTCTTTGAATACTTACTTATATTAAGTAGTATACCAATTCCTATAAGTGTTACAATTGTACTTGAGCCACCGTAACTCAGAAGGGGTGCAGGAATTCCAGTTAGAGGTATGAGTCCAATGTTTGCTGCCATATTAAGGAATGCTTGTAGAGTAATCCATACAGTAATACCTATTGCGAGAAGCCTACCCGCCTTGTCTGGTGCATTGACTGCTATTTTAAAACCTCTCCAAAGGAAAAGTAGCCAAGCAATTACAAGTATTGTACCTCCTAGGAATCCTAATTCTTCCAAAATTACAGCAAATATTGAATCTGTGAATGCAGTATTTTCGACTAAATAACCAAATCGTTGTCTTGATTGTCCAAAACCTTTACCAAATAGTCCCCCAGATCCAATACCTATTAAAATCTGTTGGATTTGATATCCCGATCCTTTTGGATCAGCAACTTCCCCAGTTAAAAGAAGATGTATATATGTTGATATTCTGTTTAATCTGTACGGTTCTAATATGGCAGCAATAACTCCAAGTGGTAAAAATGCAAGAAAAAGGCTACCGAAAGCGTAGAGAGCGTGTTCTCTTTTGTCATTAGCAATAAAGAACATAGAGAAAGATGAAACAACAATAATTACAGCAGTTCCTAAGTCGGGCTGCGATATCACAGGTAAAGCTATTGCTCCTACTATAGCTCCAAAGCGAAGTAATCCTTTTAGAAAAATATTCTTATAGTCAGAGGACAGATCTTCTCTAAAATAATTACTTTTAGAGAACCAACTAGAAAGGTACATAATAATGCCTAATTTCGCAAATTCGGATGGTTGTATTGGTGGGAGCGAACCTATTTCAAACCATCTTCTAGAGCCATTTGTTACTTCTGCAAGAACTAAGACTAAGATGAGTAGCATAATAGTACCTATTAGTATTGGTATGGAGAGTTTTAGTAGTTTCCTGTAATCCCAATAGTACATTAAAAGAGCTCCGATACCACCTATTGCTATCCAAAGGAGTTGAAATTTAAGGAAGTAGAAAGGTCCTTGGAAAGATGCATCTGCTCTGTATACACTTGCATCAAATATCATAATAGCACCAAAAATTGCCATAAATATTGTGAAGAAGAGAATAACCTTATCTGGTGAATATTTAGATGTAATAGACTTTCTTTTAAAGCTTTTTTTAATTCTCGACATATATTAAGTATTAATATACTATATACAGTAGGAGATATGAAGAATAGAGTTAGTAATAATATGGTTTTTGTAGTTGGTGGACCAGGTAGTAGTGGCTCTAGTACTATTGCGGTAATGCTTGCGGAGTACTACTCTTTAGAGAGGGTATATGGCGGGAGTTTGTTTAGAAAGGCAGTAGCTGATTTAGGATACAAAACATTAGATGATTTCTATCAGAGTCCCAATAAAGAGAAATTTTTTGAGATAGACAGGCGGCTTGATGATTATTTAATTGAAAAAGCAAGACGGGGTAATGTTGTAATAGAGTCGAAAGTGTTTGCAGCGATTGCTACTGTTAAAAATATTCCTTGTACTATTAAGATTTGGTTAGATGCGCCTCTTTTAACTAGAGTTGGTAGATTTGTTGCGAAGTCAGAGGGATTGGGTGTTGTTAAGAAATTGTTTTTATATATAAAAACAGTTTTTAATTTGCTTAGGAGAAAGAGAATGGATGGAAAGAGGTATCTGCAACTTTACGGAGTGGATTATAGTAGACAAGAAAAGTATAATGATATAGTCTTGAATACTAAAGGGATGAACGAGAGAGAAACATTTGATTTAATTTTAGAGAAGATCAAAGATGGAGGATACATTAAGTAATACTCAGACGGGAGTTACTCCTGATCCTAATTCTCAGAAGGATGAGAACGAAATTAAATATTTTAGTAAGGAGAATCCCAACCCTGTAAGTGAAGATTTAGATGATAGATGGTTGAGATGGAAGTGTTTGGTGTGTGGTTATGTATATGAAGGTGCGTCTCAATTGAAAGTGTGTCCTAAGTGTGGGAATGCTGATTTAGATAAATTTGATGATGTAGAGTAATATGAGAAGAAAGAAGAGAATAATAATAGAATTAGTGCTTTTGTTGATTTGTTCGGTTGCTTTATTTGGGATGTATTGGATTTCCAAGGATAGAAAAGCTAATGTTGATCCTTCTAAGAAAACAGATGCTGTAAGGTTTGCGAAGGAGTATAGCCAGGTTGAGGAGGATAATGTTTTTGTATACAAATCAATAGATGAGATTATCTCTACTTTTAAGACAGGAACAGGTGTTGCCTATTTAGGATTTCCTGAGTGTCCGTGGTGCCAGAGTTATGTTAAATATTTGAATAAAGTGGCGAAGGAAGAAGGTCTAGGTGAAATTTACTATTTTAATATTTGGGAGGATAGAAAGAATAATACTGAGAAATATCAAGAGATTGTGTCTATTCTTAAAGATAATTTGTTGTTGGATAAGGAAGGTAATCCTAGAGTTTATGTGCCGGATATAACTGTTGTGGTAGACGGGAAAATAGTAGGACACGATAATGAAACTTCTGTTGTGACAAAGGAAGATGGTACGCCAATAGAGTATTGGACAGAAGAAAGGGTTTCGAAATTAGAGGCAAAATTGAGGGATATGTTAAGAAAAGTTACTTCTGAATCTTGTACTTCTTGTAACAACTAGCTAATAGGGAAATTTCTGGAGGAGAGATGGGATAAATAGAGGTGGAATATAATTATATTTCCTATGGTTCGCACATATGCGACGCTTATCCTCTTATTTGTTCTAAGATCCCATCTCTCACTCCTTTGTGCCTTTCTTGGAACATTCAGATCCTTTCTCTAATCTTGGAGTTTCCTCTTTGATATAGAGAACGTCCTATTCAATTGTACAAAATCCTTTCTGTACATTGAATTCCAAAAAGCACGATGTCCCATTTGGGACTAAGTACAAGAGTGGTTGCCCACACTTAACTTGGAGCTATTCTATAGGAAGAGAAAAAATTTTGCAAGAGGTTTGTATAAATTTCATTAAATAAGCTGATAGTATCTTAAAAGTGAAGGAAAAAGATTGATATAGTCCTTATGGCAAGAGAGTAAATAAACACACCAGCCCTGTGTGCAGGAAGAGGGAATCGAACCCTCACTCTATTTCTAGAACGGGATTTTAAGTCCCGCGCGTCTGCCTATTCCGCCA
>CAZCCQ010000007.1:0-13344 GCA_964497595.1 uncultured Candidatus Saccharibacteria bacterium
CAAGAGCAGTAGAGGAGGCCCTACTAAAATCAGGATTACCATACAAGCTAGTTGGGGGTTTTAGATTCTATGAGAGAAAGGAGATAAAAGACATAATCAGTTATCTTCGATTTTGTTACAACATAGAGGATGAATTAAGTTTAGATAGAATTCTAAATACACCTCCTAGAAAAATGGGGCCTAAATCCGTTGCAGATTTACATAGCTTGGCTAAAAGAACTAATTTAACGGTAGGAGAATTCTTGATATCTTGCTATTTATCAATGAATACAGAATTCTCAAAGGACTCTAGTTTAAGTAGCTCTTCTGTAGAGAGGGTTTTAAAGATTAAAGATAGCTGGAATAAATATCTAACGGTAATCAATCTTTTTGGGAATTTGTATTTTAATGCTAAAGGTAAGGAGCTTCTCGAAATTATCGATATGATTCTAGAAAAGACTAGATATGTTGCGTGGTTTGATGATAATTCTGAAGAGGCCTTGATGAAAAAAGAGAATATAAATGAGTTGAAAAATGTTGCGAGTTCATACTCCAGTAAATATGGAACTCAAAGTTTAGAAATATTCTTGAATGAAATAAATATAATAGAACAAGAGCAAAACAAGAATAATACGGGTGAAGATAGCTATGTTAATTTGATGACATTGCACTCTTCAAAAGGATTAGAATTTGAATATGTTTTCATAATAGGGGTTGAAGAGGGTTTACTGCCACACTCTCGAGCATTTATAGATGAGGGCGAACTTGAGGAGGAGAGAAGACTTTGCTATGTCGGAATTACTAGGGCAAAAAGGAAATTGTTTCTAACATTCTCTGAGAGGCGTCAGACAAGAGAAGGTTTTACTTCACAAATACCTTCTAGATTCTTAGGAGAGATACCTCAGGAAGTTTGTGAGTATTACAGCTACAACTAATACCTTCTGATATCAGTAAATTCACCATAATCAGAAACATATTTCTTGTAGACAGCAGGCCACATTTTTGCTGGATTTGCTCCTTGTCTAACTTTTTGTAGTGTCCTTTCGATTTGTGCCTCTCCACTAAATATATTGTCATTAGGGTAAAGCTTGTACCAAAGGCAAGGATCCCATTGAAACAGTCCTTTGTAATATCCCTTGTTACTTTCTGCATTACATCCAGACTCCCATTTCATTGTAAATTTAAGCCATTGTTTCTCCTGCAGAGTAGCATCAAGAGAATTTACAAGTTGAAACCAGTAGCTATCTTCAGTGCATCCAGAACCTCTCTGTACAACCGAATCTGGGGTATCACTCGCCCCTCTTAATGTAATTATTTTTTCAATAGGATTTCTAATAACAGTTTCCTCTATTACTTTCTCAGAAACAAATTCTTTTCCTAAGTAGTAGGTCTCTATCTTCTGTGTCATAACACCTAATACTCCCACTTGTTCCACTTCTTCTGTACTTAATCTTCTACACAGGCTAATTCCCTTTGATGTGGTAGCAAAAGGAATGCTCTTGGTAACTTCACTTATAACAGTACTGTATGTTTTAACCTCTATATATGAAGTAGTGTAGAGCTTGTCAAAAGGAGAGGTAGAGAACACCTTATTTCTATTACTTACCTCATATCCTAAGTCGATTAAAAGTGATAAGGGAGTGGTAGCTCTGGATATATGATACTTCCTTACTCCATCGTAGGTTACAGTAGCAAACTTAATATAGGAATCTATTGTTCTTGGTGCAATCTTAAAAACATCTGCAATTTCCTCACTATACGGCAAGATTTCTCTTTCTTCTTGATACCAACTGTTTATGACATCTATCTCCCAAGCAAGTGCTAATGCCAAAATTACAAATAATATTTTCCCTCCCTTCATAAGTACGAAATTTTACCATACTTCCAAATATTTGACATAAAGAAACCTCTCAACTATATTCAATATATGAGAGAAAAACTTAAAAAGTATCTTCCTTGGATTATTCTTGTTCTAGTTGTGGTAGGGCTTTTCACTTGGTATTTTCTGAGTAGAAGAATTACAGAGAGTCAGAGAAATGAATATATGGGAGAAATGAATGAGGCTGAGGTGAATTTGAATGCTCAAGAGTATTCTACTGCAATAAACAAATATTATGATGCTACAGCAATAATTCCGACAGATGTTAGAGCATACGAAGGAATAGTTAAAATTTTTTTGCTTAAGAATAGAGTTGATGATGCGATATCAATAGTAAGACAGAGTACAAAACCATTATCTTCAAATGACAGATCAAACCTGTATAAATCAATAGGGGACTATTACTACTCTCAGAAAGAGTATGAGAGTGCAAAAACTATGTATCAGGAAGGTCTAGGTTTAGGTGTATCTAATAGTACAGCAGAGCTGATGTTAGGGAAGTCACTCTTGAATATGGGAAGAGTGGATGATGGTAAAGGGCAGATAGAGAAAAACAAATATGATGGGGAGTCTGCAATAGAGGCAAATTTAATTCTTGCATACATTTACGGTGTTAATGATGTTGAAAAGGCTAAAAGTCAGATAGGGAGTATGACACCATCGAGTAAATGGAGTCCTTTCTATGACGAATACGATAAAGTTCTTAAATCACTAGATGATGATAAAAAGTTTAATGTTGTAAAATTAGCGAGAGTTTATATCAATAATGGGTATCCACATTTAGCTCTTACTGTCTTAAAGAATGCCGAGGCGGATATATCTGAGTACTTAGAGGGTGTGTTCTATCTTGGAAGGGCATACTTAGATACGCGAGAGTATGGGAAATCTTTAGAGTCTTTTGATAAAGCCTTAACTCTTGGTGGAATGGAGTTACAGATTTTTTGGAACAAAGCGAGGGCATATTATTTAAGTAATGATTTAGAAAATGCGGTTATTAGCTACTCTCGAGCTTTAGAATATGGAGGCAAAAATGCACCAGAGGAGTTAGTGAAAGAGTATGTGACACTTCTACTTGAGAGTAAACAGAATTTAAGAGCAGCGGATGTTGTAAAGTATGTTCTCACATATGCAGAAAAACCATATATATACCTACTTGGCATAAGAGGTAATTATGAATTGGGAGAGAAAGCAAAAATAGAATACTACATCAAACAGCTAGATAAGTTGGAGCTTAACGATGAGGAGAAAAAAGAACAGCTATACTGGGAGGCTAAAATGGCGTTAGAGAGTGATAATTTAGAGGGTGCAAAGTCTTTCCTAAATACTCTTTTCTCTTTAGACAAATACAATCCAAGCTACTACCTGCTATTAGGTATGCAGAAAGTAAAAGAAATGGATAACGAAGCAGCAAAACAAGCATTGGAGAAGAGTATCGAATATGACCTATCTGGGAAAGTAGGAGAAGAAGCGAACAAACTGTTGTCTAATATCAAATAGTTTTGTATAATCGCAGCTGCGAAGGTGATTTCCCTTCATTTGCTAATTTAACGATAAAATTTATGGATAAGAGTACATATAATGTGAATATACCTTTGGATAAAATCAGAAACATAGGTATTATCGCTCATATTGATGCGGGTAAAACTACTACAACAGAGAGACTTTTGTATTTTACAGGACAAGTACATAAGGTGGGAGAAACTCACGAAGGTGAAGCTACTACAGACTTTATGGCACAAGAGCAAGAAAGAGGAATAACCATTATGTCTGCTGCAGTTACTTGTTTTTGGATCCATAACGATAATAAGTATAGAATCAACATTATTGATACTCCAGGTCACGTAGACTTCACAGCTGAGGTAGAAAGATCTCTCAGAGTCTTGGATGGTGCGGTGGTTATTTTTGATGGAAGAAAAGGTGTAGAGCCACAGTCCGAAACTGTTTGGAGACAGGCAAATAAATATCATGTCCCAAGAATTTGTTTTATGAATAAAATTAACCTCATAGGGGGGAGTTTTGATCATAGCTTCCAGACAATCAAAGATAGATTGAGTACGAAGGCAGTAGCCGTAACATATCCAATAGGTAAGGAGCAAGACTTGCGTGGTTATGTCGACTTGGTAAAGATGAAAGCATACGAATACAAGGGAACGGACACCCCTGACTTAATAGAATCCCCTATACCAGAAGATATTAAAGATACAGTAGAGAAATTAAGGGCGACATTAGTTGAGGCATTGGTAGAGCAGGATGATGCCTTGATGGAGAAGTATTTTGCAGGAGAAGAATTAACAGAGGGAGAATTATTCACAGCTTTAAGAACAGGGACATTAAATGAGAATATTTTCCCTGTTTTGGGTGGCGACTCAAGAACAGCTATGTCAAAGACATTGCTTGATTACATTACTATTTGCCTCCCATCTCCTTTGGATGTTCCACCAGTTAAGGGTGTTGATCCAAAGACAGGTGAGGAGTCTGTAAGAAAAGCTGAGGAGTCTGAGCCATTCTCCTCTTTAGTTTTCAAAATTGTTAATGATGCACATGTAGGTAATCTCTCATACTTTAGAATCTATTCAGGGAAAATCAGTTCAGGTTCCTATGTATTGAATTCAACAAAGAATATTAAGGAGAGAGCAAGCCGACTGATTTTGATGCACGCAGATGAGAGAGAAGAGGTGGATTCGTTGAAAGTTGGAGATATCGGTGCAATCGTTGGTCTTAAAGATTCCATTACAGGAGACACTCTTTGTGATGAGAACAAACCAATTATTTTGGAGCAAATAGATTTCGCAGAGCCGGTTGTTTCTCAAGCGATAGAGCCAGCTACGAAATCAGATGAAGAGAAAATGTCTGAGGCATTAGCTAGGTTTGTAAAAGAAGATCCGACATTTAGAGTTAGTACAAATCAGGAAACTGGCCAGACCATTATTTCAGGAATGGGTGAGCTTCACTTGGACATCATAGTGGATAGAATGAGGAGGGAGTTTAATGTAACAACGAATGTAGGTAAGCCTCAAGTGGCTTACAAAGAGACAATCAAGAAAGTTGTTGATCAGGTTGAGGGAAGATATGTTAAACAGTCTGGTGGTAAAGGTCAGTATGGACATTGTTGGTTGAAGTTAGAGCCTACAGAGAAAGGGAAAGGATTTGAATTTGTTAATGCTATTAAAGGAGGTTCTATCCCAAGAGAATTTATCCCTGCTATTCAGAAAGGCGTTGAGGAAGCTATGAAATCTGGCGTTGTTGCTGGATATCCTGTAGTAGACTTGAAAGTTACAGTATTTGATGGCTCATACCACGATGTTGACTCTTCAGAGGCAGCCTTTAAGATTGCTGGATCTATGGCATTTAAGGAAGGTTGTAAGATGGGAGATCCAATACTTCTTGAGCCAATTATGAAAGTTGATGTTGATACTCCTGATGGTCATATGGGAGATGTTACTGGTTCACTAAGTAGCAAGAGAGGTCAGATTCAGGGAACGGAAAGTTTGGGTTCAGGAATTAGCAGAATTACAGCGATGGTTCCACTATCTGAGTTATTCGGATACACTAGCGAATTGAGATCGCTAACAAGTGGTCGAGGTTCTGCAACAATGGAACCATCTCACTACGCGGAAGTACCAAGAAATGTAGCCGAGGAGATATCTGGGAAAAAGTAGCTACAGTCCAGGTCTAGACCAGGTCTCTATTCAGAAATTTTTAATCCTTTGGTATTGCCTTTCTAAAACGGTTTCCTTACCCTCGACTTTGTACAACGAATAATTTGGCTGAAGCCAGCCTTCTGACTGTATAAATTACTCAAATGCGTAGAGGTGTTTAAGTGTGATGAACAAATTCTGAACAGAGTCGAGGTCTAGATCAGGACTGGCGCAGAAAACACTTGCATTACCTTGAACTTTTTGATAATATTCATCGCAGGTTCTTTGATTGGAGCCTACTATCATAAAAATAAATAACATATTTAATTTTAAACAGTATATTTTATGGCAGAATTTAATAGAACAAAGCCACATATGAATATCGGGACTTTAGGTCACGTAGATCACGGAAAGACCACATTAGTTCGAGGTATTCTAAGAGCATTCTCCCCAGAGGCAGATGCAATGATCAGCAAACTGGACAAAGATCCAGAAGCTAAAGCAAAAGAAATCACTATTGCTGTAGCACACGTCGAATTCGAGACTGAGAACAGGCACTACGCGTTAGTAGACTGTCCAGGTCACAAAGACTACATTAAGAATATGATCACAGGTGCAGCACAAATGGATGGTGCAATATTGGTCATTTCATCTGGAGATGGAGCTATGCCTCAGACAAAGGAGCATATCTTACTTGCAAAGCAGGTAGGTGTCCCTAAGATGGTTGTATTCATCAATGATTTCGGAGATTCAGATCCAGAGATTTTAGAACTAATCAAATCTGACATTCAGGAGCAATTGAAAAAGAATGGATATGATCCAGATTGTCCAATTATTATTGGAAGTGCATTAAAGGCATTCAAAGGCGAGGAAGAGGGAATTGCTCAGGTTAAAGAATTGATGAAAGCAGTTGACGAATATATCCCAATGCCAGAGAGAGATATCGAGAAACCATTCCTTATGCCAGTTGAAGATATCTTCTCAATCGAAGGTAGAGGCACAGTAGTAACGGGAAGAATTGAAAGAGGAGTCATAAAAGTTGGAGATGAAGTAGAGATTTTAGGAATGGGAAGGAAATCTCAGAAGACAGCAGTAACTGGAGTTGAAATGTTCAACAAGACATTAAACGAAGGACAAGCAGGAGACAATGTTGGAATCTTGTTAAGAGGTCTTAAGAGAGAAGATGTACAAAGAGGACAAGTATTAGTAATACCTGGAAGTGTTACCACACATACAGACTTCAAAACTGAGGTTTATGTATTAAGTAAAGAAGAGGGTGGAAGACATACTCCATTCATCACAGGATACAAACCACAGTTCTACATCAGAACTGCAGATGTAACAGGTGAAGTTATCTTACCAGAGGGAACAGAAATGGTAGCTCCTGGAGACAATACTGAATTCACAGTAAAGTTAGTATCTCCAGTAGTAATCGAGAAGGGTGTTTCCTTTGCAATTAGAGAAGGTGGTCAGACCGTTGGACAAGGTATTGTAACTGAGATTTTGAAGTAAGGTGCTAATGTAGAGGGTGGTTTCGGCCACCCTCTATAAATAATTTAATTTAGCTCTTTTAAATAGAATGGCAAATCAAACTGCAAAAATCAGAGTAAAATTACGAGGATATGATTCTCTCGTAGTTGATAAATCTGCAAAAAGTATAATAGAGACAGCAATTAACACCGGTGCTAAAGTTGCTGGTCCAATTCCTCTTCCTACCAACAAGAAGAAGATCGCAGTTAATAGATCACCATTTATTTACAAGAGCTCAATTGAACATTTTGAGATAAATACACACAAAAGAGTTATAGATATAATAGATCCTACTCCTAAGACTATCGATGCCCTACAGCACTTACAGATGCCTGCTGGAGTAGATATAGGAATACAATAAATATAAAAATGAAAGCAATAATAGGTAAAAAACAAGGTATGACAAGAGTTTTTGTAGACGACAGAATTGTTCCTGTTACTGTTATTGACGTTTCAAATTGTATTCTTTCATTCTTAGAGCCAAAAGGATTTGAGTTAGGGATAGGTGAGAAGAAGAAAACGACAAAAACATTGGAAGGAAGGTATTCTTTAGCGAAGAAAGTTCCAGAAGTAACCTCATATTTCAAGGGAAGTCTAGATAATGAAGCTAAAATAGGAGATGAGGTAAAGCCTGAGATTTTTTCCATTGGAGATAAAGTTGTAATTAGAGGTGTCTCTAAGGGAAAGGGTTTTGCAGGTGTTGTTAAGAGATGGGGATTCCACGGAGGTCCTAAAACACACGGTCAGTCTGACAGGTGGAGATCACCAGGATCTATAGGTGCGGGTACAGATCCAGGTAGAGTTTTGAAAGGGAAGAAAATGGCAGGAAGAATGGGGCAAGATACAATTACATTGGCAAACAGAGAAATAGTAGACATTAAAGATAATTATATACTCTTGAAAGGACCAATTCCTGGTTCTAAAGGAGATTTAGTAGAAATATATACAAAGTAAAATGGCAAAAGAAAAAGCGACTACAACTAAAAAAAGTGTAAAAGCGGTAAAGACTGAGAAGAAGGAATCAAAGTTAAATGCAAAGGTATGGGAAGTCCCATACAATGCAGACTTAGTGGCTCAAGTTCTCTATGTTTACAGAAGCAATGAAAGAAAATCTACAGCTAATGTTAAAGGAAGATCAGAAGTCTCTGGTGGTGGTAAGAAACCTTGGAAGCAAAAAGGTACTGGTAGAGCAAGAGCAGGTTCTATTAGATCTCCTTTATGGGTTGGTGGAGGTGTTACATTTGGTAATGTAGGAGACAGAAATTGGAATAGAAAGATAAACAAGAAGATGGCAAAGAAAGCTACCTGTATTATGCTTTCTAACAGCTTGAGAAAGAAGACTTTAGAGTTTGTTGATATCGGAAAAGAGGATATTAAGAAGATGAAAGAAGAAATTAAGAAATATCCTTCTAAAACAAGATTGTTTGTAACAAACAATGAAGAATTTGGTAAGAAAGTTCGAAATGTTAAAGGAGTGGAATTGGTTTCTTCTGCGAAATTGAATGCTAAACACATTGCTGCTAATAAGTATGCATATATCGACAAAGAGGTTGTTAATATTTTGGAAGATAGATTAATAAATGGAAAATAAGAAGATTAAACTACAACCTGTGATTTCTGAAAAGAGCTACGCAATGGCTAATTCAGACAACAAATATACTTTTTTGGTTAACAGAGGATACAACAAGATTGAAGTTAAAAAAGCAATTGAAGTTAAGTACAAAGTAAAAGTAGTAGATGTAAATAGTGTAGTAAGACCAGGTAAGTTAAAAAGAGACTTAAGAACATATAAATACAGAAGAGAGTCAGACTTAATTAAGGTAATAGCAACCTTGAAAAAAGGAGATAAAATAGATGAATTTTTGAAGACATAAAATGGCAGTAAGAAAGTTTAAACCAACAACTTCAGCAAGAAGAAAAACAAGACTATCAGACAGGTCACTTCTAGAAAAAGATGGTGGTCCAAGGAGTCTTACTTATGCCAAGAAGCAAAAATCAGGAAGGAATAATCAGGGGAAGATAACTGTTAGACATAGAGGTGGTGGTTTTAAGAGAAGAGTAAGGATAATTGATTTTAAGAGAGATAAATTTGATATTCCTGCTAAGGTCGTAGGATTGTATTTTGATCCTAACAGGACAGCATTTTTAGCACTTTTACTTTATGTAGATGGTGAGAGAAGGTATATAATTGCACCTAAGGACTTGAAGGTTGGAGATACAGTAACTTCGGGTGAGAAAGTAGATATTCTTCCTGGAAATGCAATGAAGATAAAGAATATCCCATCAGGGACTGCTGTAAATAGTGTAGAAAACATACCAGGTCAGGGAGCTGTTTTTGGTAGGTCTGCAGGTCAGGTTATCACTGTACAAGGGATTGATCCTTCTGGGAAAATGGTACAGATAAAGATGCCATCAGGTGAAATTAGACTAGTATTTGCTGAGTGTATGGCAACTGTTGGGCAGGTAGGCAATGAAGACAAATTGAATGTTAAGTTAGGTAAAGCAGGTAGAAAAAGGAATTTGGGTTGGAGACCAGTAGTTAGAGGTATGGCAATGCACCCAGCCGAGCATCCACACGGTGGTGGTGAAGGAAAATCACAAACTGGTGGTAAGGCTAAAGACAAATGGGGCAAGAGAATTGGGACAAGAACGAGAAAGAATAGAAGAACAGAGAAGTTCATTATTAAAACTAGAAGACCTAAGACGAGACCATTCGCTAAGAAATAATTTGTATTTAATTAAATATGTCTAGATCACTTAAAAAAGGACCATATACAGACGAAAAATTGATGAAGAAAATTGCGAAGGCAAAAGAAAGTGGAAGTATGGCGCCAATTAAAACTTGGGCTAGAGCGTCCACTATCACACCGGAAATGGTAGGAATGAAATTTTTGGTTCATAATGGTAAAAAACACGAAGAAGTATTGGTAATTGAGTCAATGATTGGTCATAGATTAGGTGAATTTTCTCCAACGAGAAAGTTTAAAGGACACGCAAAGAAAGGAAAATTATCTAAAGTCTACGGAAGTAGCGGTAGATTTGAAGAATAATAAATATGGAAGTAAAAACAGTAACAGTAAAAGTTAAAGATGTTGCAGAATCTCCTCTTAAGTTGAGGTTGGTTGCTGATATGGTTAGAGGAAAAGGAGTAGAGGAAGCTTTAGGTATTTTATCTTTACTAAATAAGAAAGGAGCAGTAATTGTCAGAAAAGCTGTACTGTCAGGAATTGCGAATGCTAAAAGTAAATATGGTACTAAGGAGGAAGAGTTGGTAATCAGTAAGATAAGTGTAGATGAAGCAAGAATATTAAAAAGGACAAGATTTGAGTCTAGAGGTAGAGTGTCCAGAATAGATAAAAGAAGATCGCATATTAATTTAGAGTTAACAGTTAAATAGTTATGGGAAGAAAAGTAAATCCAAAAGCAATTAGAATGGGAATCAATAGAACTTGGGATTCTGTTTGGTACGCATCGAAAACTAAGTATCCTAAACTATTAAAACAAGATCTAGTTATCAAAGAGAAGGTCACAAAGGCGATGCGAGATGCAGGAATAGACAGTATTAAGATAAGAAGAGCTTTGAATAAATTGGACATATTCGTCTATGTAGCAAGACCTGGTGTTGCAATCGGAAGAGGTGGAGAAGGCATTGATCAACTACAGAAAGAATTAAAAAGAATTACTAAGTCAGAGGTTGAGTTAAAAGTTCGAGAAGTAGGGAAATCGGATCTTTCCGCAAGGATTGTTGCTAGAACAATTGCAGATGGTATAGAGAGAAGACAACCATCTAAACTACTAGTGGCAAGCGCAAAGGAGAAGATAATGGCAGCAGGTGCTAAAGGATTAAAAATTTGGGTTTCTGGAAGAATCAATAATGCAAGCCAAGCTAGGACAGTTAAAACAACAGCAGGATCAGTACCAGCACAGACATTAAGAGCGGATGTAGACTACGCACAAGAGACAGCAAACACAAAAGATGCAGGCCTTACGGGAATAAAAGTATGGATATACAGAGGGGAGAAGAATGAATTAGATGAATTAGAATAATATTTAATTAAGAAAAGAAATGTTACAGCCTAAAAAAAGAAAATATGCAAAAGAATTCAGAGGTAAGATGGGTGGCGTAGCAACTGCTAACAATAAAGTTACCTTTGGTGAGTATGGATTGAAATCTCTTGAGAATGCTTGGATAAATGCTAGAGAAATAGAGTCAGCGAGAAGAGCTGTAGCTGGTTTTACAAAGAGAAAAGGTAAAGTTTGGATAAAGATTTTCCCGCAGAAGTCATATACAAGAAGATCCATAAACAGTAAGATGCTGGGAGGAAAAGGAACTGTTGAGGGATATGTAGCAGTAGTTGTACCAGGAACAATACTTATGGAAATTGGTGGATTAGATGAAAGTATTTCCAAAGAGGCAATGAAATTAGCATCTCAGAAGTTTTCAGTAAAAACCAGATTTGTAAAAAGAATGGAGATTTAGCTTGAGAATACTACAAATAATTGATAGAATACAAACCGTTATTTTATATAGCAGACAATGGAAAAAGAACTAAAAAAAGAAAACAGAAGAAGAGAAATTAGAGGTGTAGTCACTGGAAACAGTATGCAGAAAACTGTAAAAGTACAGGTTGATACTCTTGAGAGTCACCCAATTTACAAAAAACCTATTAAGAGAAAGAAAGTATTTTTTGCACATACAGAAAAAGAATTAAATATTGGAGATAAAGTCACAATTAGAGAAAGTAAGCCAATATCTAAGAAAGTAAGATGGATAGTTATAGATGAAAAATAATTATGATACAGAGAGAATCAATTTTAAAAGTTGCAGATAATAGTGGAGCAAAGGAAGCAAGATTAATAGGTATTCCGGGAGCTTCTAGAAGAAGATATGCAAGTATTGGGGATATTGTAACTGTATCAATACATAAATCTTTGCCTAATACTGCTGTTAAAAATCACGAAGTACATAAAGGGGTGGTAGTAAGAACAAAGAAAGAAGTAAGAAGAAAAGATGGTACATATGTTAGATTTGATGACAATGCTGTGGTTTTAATAGATCCTAAGAATAAAACTCCTAAAGGAACTAGAATCTTTGGACCAGTTGCAAGAGAGTTAAGAGAGGGAGGTTTCGATAAAATTTTATCTTTGGCACCAGAAGTACTATAAATATGAAAATTAAAAAAGGAGATACAGTAAAAATATTATACGGGAAAGAAGCTGGGAAAGAAGGAACAGTAGTTGCTGTTAGTTCTAAGAAAAATGCAGTAATAGTGGAAGGTCTTAATCTTTACAAAAGACACCTAAAAGGAGATGGAAGAACTAAAAAATCTGAAGTTTTGACAATTGAAAAACCATTTGAGTTGTCAAAAGTGATATTAGTTTGTCCTAACTGTAAGAAGAGTACTAGAGTAGGTATTAAAAGAGAAGATGGGAAGGCAGTTAGAGTTTGTAAGAAGTGTAAGAAAGATATTGTTGCAAAGGAGCAACCAAAGAGTAGCAAAACAGAAAAGAAAGAAGAATCTAAAAAAGAGAGTAAAAAGAAATCAACAACTAAAAAAGCTAAAAAATAATGGAAAGATTACAAGAAGAATACAATAAAACAATAAAGAAAGAGTTAGTAAAAGAGCTTAATTACTCTAATGCTATGCAGGCGCCTACTTTAAGAAAGATAGTTGTTAATGTCGGAGCTGGCGAAATAGTAGAGAACAAATCTGCAGAAGAAGAAATAATAGATATGCTTCAGAAAATTACGGGGCAGAAACCAATTGTAAACAAAGCAAAAAAAGCAGTCTCGGCATTCAAAATTAGAAAAGGTATGGAAATAGGAGTCTCAGTAACATTAAGAGGTGAGAGAATGTGGCAGTTCTTTGACAAATTGATAAATGTAGTTTTGCCAAGAACAAAGGACTTTAGAGGATTGTCTCCAAAATCATTTGATGGTTCTGGAAACTATTCTTTAGGGATAGAGGATCATACAGTATTTGTTGAGATAGATCCTAACAATGTGACTAAAATTAGAAGTTTAGAAGTTACAATTGTTACTACTGCGAGAAATGATAAAGATGCAAAAGCATTCTTAGATAAATTTGGATTCCCATTCAGAAAAAATGTCAACTAGTGCAAAAGAATACAAGGCAAAAAAATTGAAAATAAGCTCAAAGTATAGCAGTAGAGTACATAACAGATGTCAAATATGCGGAAGAGCAAGAGGATATATCAGACATTACGGGGTTTGTAGAATATGTTTTAAACAGTTAGCTAGCGAGGGTAAAATCCCTGGAGTTAAGAAATCTATTTGGTAATTTAAAGAATAAAAAA
>CAZCCQ010000008.1:0-12391 GCA_964497595.1 uncultured Candidatus Saccharibacteria bacterium
AATTTTATTAAATTTAAAGTTGTGTAACTTTATTTGGAAAAATTTATAATTTAAATCTGCTCTCTCTGTAAGTAGTATATCATAAAAAGCAATTAGATTTTTGTATTGTGTTCTCAGTATTTTGTGTTACTATATATACGAAGGTTATTTAAATTATCATTATTTGTTATGGAGACCAAAAAGAAAGTCGTTTTTAAGATACAAGAAGTTCTTAAGAACAAAAAGCTCCTTTATATAATAGGGGGAGTATTGTTAGCTCTTATCGCTGCAGCAGTATTGCTATTCTTCTTCTTAAAGAAAGAAAAGACATATGCTATTACATTTGATACAGATGGTGGTAGTGCTGTAGAGCAAGTAGTTGTTAAGGAAGGAGAGAGTGTTATCCTTCCAACAGAACCAACTAAAGAAGGTTTTAGATTTAATGGTTGGTTGTTAGATGGGAAACCATTTGCCCCCTCTACTAAGATAACTAAGGATGTTAAGTTGGTAGCCTCGTGGATAGCAGAGGATGCAGTTACTTTTAAGGTTACCTTTACTCCAGACAATGGAAATCCAGCAATAGAGGTAGAGGTGGTGGAGAATACAGGAGTAGTTAAACCAACAGATCCAACAAAGGATAATTCTACATTTAAGGGATGGTTCTTGAATGATGTTGAATATGATTTTGGTCAATTAGTAACAGGAGATATTACATTAGTTGCTAAGTGGGAAGAAGTTAAGGCAGAGGAGAAGAAGGAGACACCTAAGAAAGAAATGCCTAAGACAGAAACACCTAAGGTTGTTGATGCTACAGGAGTTTCATTAGATAAATCAGCTCTCACATTAAGAAAGGGAACATCTGGGACATTAACCGCAACAGTAAGTCCGACTAATGCTACGAACAAAGCAGTTACTTGGACTTCAAGTAATCCAGGAATAGCTACGGTAAGTAATGGTACAGTTACAGCGGTTGCTAAAGGTACTACAACTATCATTGCAACTACTGCAAATGGTAAGGTTGCCACGGCAACAGTTACTGTTACAAACCCAGTTGTCTCTGTAGCTCTTACATATAACAGAAATGCTATTGCTAAAAAAGGAGTAACTAGTGCAAGTGTAAAATCTATTGTTGTCACTCCTTCAGATGCTGATGGAAAAGGCGATATTAAATATTTTGGTAGTTACCCAGATGGTCCTTCCGGTTGTTTGGGTCTAAATAATACAAACGGAATTGTTAGTACAGGTGCTACTGAACGACAAAATTGTTCTGGTACTTTCTGGGTTACGGCAGGAGGGGTGAAAAGTAATGTGGTTACAATAATCGGGGAAACGTCATTACAAGTCGACGGTTTGGATAATTGGAATATTTCAATGAGCCCAAACTCAACAAAACTAGTTAATTTCGGCTATACTACTGCAACTTTCTCATATGGATCTCCCACTTACAGCAACTTCTTTACGTTTAGTCCTGCATCTGGGAAATCGACTACTATTACCACAAAAGGATCTACTACGGGAATGGGAAGTCCAGTCTATCTATCTGTAAAGACAGCTGGTGGACAAAGTGAGTCGCTTGCAATTCAGATAAACTAAGAAATTTTAGTTATAGGAATAAGAAAAGAGTATCACCAAAATGATACTCTTTTTCTTATAAACAAAGGTTAAACCTAGATCTAGCCTTTTGTGTTAAAATATACCTATGAATTTAATAAAAAACGGTAAGGATAGATTCCTTGCCATAGATGCCAATGCCATCATACACAGAGCCTTCCACGCATATCCCCCTACACTCCAGACAGAAGACGGAATCCAAGTAAATGCAGCATACGGCTTTACAGTAATGCTCCTGGAAGCGTTGGAAATGTTTGATCCTAAATATGTTCTTTGTTCATTTGATACTGCAAAACCCACATTTAGACATATTGAATTTACAGATTACAAAGCTACTAGAAAAGCCACAGACCAATCTCTCATAGATCAATTCCCATTAGTAGAAGAAATACTCAAAGCATTTAATATCCCCATTCTCAAAAAAGAAGGATTCGAGGCTGATGACATTTTAGGAACAATTTCTGAATATGTAAGAGAAGGCAAATGGAGCAATGAAAACATTGAGCTATATATCCTAAGTGGTGACAGAGATCTACTACAGTTAGTCTCTGAGAATGTGAATACCTGTCTTCCTCAAGGAAGTTTCAGCAATCTTGTGGTGTATGACAGAATTGAAACAAAGAAAAAATTTGGTTTGTATCCAGAGCAGATAATTGATTACAAAGGTATGGCAGGAGATGCGTCAGACAATATCCCAGGTGTAAAGGGGATAGGCAGTAAAACAGCTTTAGAGCTACTTGAGAGATATAAAACCCTAGACAATATTTACTCTAATTTGTCTGAAGTAAAGCCACGATATGCGCATCTTCTTAGAGAGGGTATAGAACAGGCTGAAGTAAGTAGAAAACTTGCCACTATTGACCAAAAGGTAGACATTAAAATACGATTAGAAGAATGTTTGATGAGGGATTTTAATAAATCCGAAGTACTAGAAGTTTTTCATAAGTATGCATTTAAGTCGTTGATAAGAAAGATAGATAAACTAAAGGAGGATGAAAGAAGAGAAATTACTACTCAATTAGATATATTTTCTTCCAGTCCTGAAAAAGTTAATTGGACAGATAACAAAGGTATTGGAGATATATGTGAAGATGCGCAGGAGCTTTACATTGCATATATAGGGGACAGTGAATCTGCAACGGGATTGAGATTTTTCTGTATTAGAAAGCAGATAAACGACTCTATATGTGAAGACTATCTCGTTGATAATATTCAAGAAGCAATCAAATGCAATTGTTCTAAAACTTTCTACAATTTAGAAGGCGTAACAGAGGATATAGGTATACCCAATGGCCATCTTTTTGACATTGGTATTTTTGCTCATTTGATCAATTCCGAAAGAAGAAGTTATCTGTTTAAAGATTTAGCTTTTGATTACTCTGGAAGTGTGTTTGGAGATAGGATTGAGCCATCTGAGATGAAAAAAGTATTAGATACATTAGCTGAAATTAAGGAGGTTGAGATAAAGAAGGCCAATGATATTGAACTCTATGAATATACCCGAAACAGTATGATTGAATTTCTTGGTATAAAAGACAATTTCTTTGAAGGTAGTTTAGAGAAAGTTGAGATACCCGTGTGCAAAGTGCTTTCAAAGATGGAGAAAAGGGGTATTGAAGTAGATATTAAATGGTTAGAGAAATTAGATGTAGAGCTGAGAAAGAGTATTGAAAAGGTAAAAAAGAATATTTTTGACAGTGTGGGGCATCAGTTTAATTTGAATTCTCCAAGGCAACTTTCGGATGTTTTGTTTAATGAGTTGGATTTGCCTAAGAGTCGAGGAGCTTCAACACGAGAGTCGGTGTTGGATTCATTAAAAGCTGCTCATCCTGCTATTGAAGGGATTTTAGAGTATAGAGAGCTTAGTAAAGTACATACTACATATGTTGTCCCTTTGCTAGAGATGGGAAGAAATGATAGTGAGAATGCAATACATACGGACTTCAAGCAGACGGGTACCTCTTCGGGAAGACTTTCTTCTTCTAACCCTAATATGCAGAATATTCCTGTTCAGGGTGATTGGGCAGAAAAGATTAGGAAATCTTTTGTTGCAAGAAAGGGGTTTAAGCTTTTAGGTATAGACTATTCACAGGTTGAGTTGCGAGTAATGGCAGATATGTCTAGGGATAATCTTTTGATACAGGATTTTCAGAATGATATAGATATTCATAAGGCTACTGCTGCGAGAATATTAGATAAAGAGGTTGGTGAGGTTACTAAACCTGAGAGAAGTTTAGGGAAAACTGTAAACTTTGGAATACTATTTGGACAATCAGCTTTTGGATTGGCTAGTATGCTAGGTATTTCAAATGATCAGGCGTCTGAGTATATTCAGAGCTATTTTCAGCATTATATTGGTGTAGAAGAATATATGAGGAGTTTGGAGAAGGAGGCATACAAGAAAGGATATGTGCAGAGTATGTTCGGTACTACGAGAAGAATAAGGGGATTGAAATCAAGAAATATACGTATGGTTAAAGCTGCACAGAGAGAAGCAATCAATATGCCGATTCAGGGTGGTGAGGCTGATATTATGAAATTAGCTATGATTCGGCTTGATAATATGATTGAGAAAGAGTTTAGAGATGATGCTTTTATTCTTCTCCAGATACATGATGAATTGATATTTGAAGTTAAGGAGGGAAGACTTAAGGAATTTGAAGAGAAGGCAAAGGAATTGATGGGAGAGGCTGTTTCGTTAGCTGTACATCTGGATGTTAGTGCTACAAGTGGAGATAATATGGCAGAGCTTAAAGATTAGGTCTTTTATACAGACCTCCATCCCATAGTGTGGTGTAATATATATAGATACCTTGTTCAGGTCTAAGGAAGATTTGACCTTGCTTCTCCAATGAAAAATATCATTGTTCTACGGTTTTCTTCTACTAAGTTTGTATAAATGGCTAAAAGGCTGTTACCTGTTTTTACACGTTCAGCGGAAAACATTGTACTGTGTAAACCTTTTTCAAAAGTAATCAAGGTTAGAGGTAGGTTAGACCTTAAGGGTATGGATTGGTATAATGGGGTATGACACTTCTAATTATGGCTGCAGGTATGGGGAGTAGATTTGGTGGTCTTAAACAGATTGAGCCAGTAGGTCCTAGTGGTGAGTTCATTATCGATTATTCCATATATGATGCTCTTCAGGCAGGGTTTGAGAAGGTCGTTTTCATCATAAAAGAGGAAAATTATGAGCTATTTAAGGAGAGTATAGGGAAAAGGATAGAGCCACATATTAAAGTAGAGTACGCATTTCAAGATCTAAATAATCTCCCTGAGGGATATGTTTTGCCAGAAGGAAGGACTAAACCTTGGGGTACTTCTCACGCCATTCTTTCGGCAATGAATAATGTACAAGAAAATTTCGGAGTTATTAACTCTGACGATTTTTACGGTAGTAATGCATTTTCTGTTCTTGCAAATTTTTTGAAAGATGCAAAAGAAGGGGAATTTACCATAATAGGATACAAATGTGCCAACACATTAACAGAGAATGGTTCTGTTAAAAGAGGTGTATGCGAGGTAGAGAATGGTTTTCTTACTAAAATTGTTGAAAGTGATTGTGAGCTTGTAGATGGGAAAATTGTAGCAACTCCTCTAAACGGCGATCCTTTGTCCGAGGTAGATGAGAATCAGTTGGTATCTATGAATATGTTTGGTTTCACTCCCAAGCTCTTTGAATACTTAGAGAGTAATTTCTCAAAGTTCTTAGACAAAAACAAAGATAATATTGATAGTTGTGAGTATTTAATCCCACAGTCGATATACGAAGGGTTGGTAGAAGGGCAGTGGAGTGTAAAAGTACTTCCAACTACTTCTAAATGGTATGGGATAACATACAAAGAAGATAAAGAACGAGTGGTTAATGCTATTAGTAATATGGTAGAAGAAGGAAAGTATCCTAAAAAGCTATGGTCTTAAATTTCACAAAGATATTGAGAAAAGATATAATGGTGTATGAAAGAAAGTAATAAGGAAGAATCTTCTTTTTGGTCAGTTATGTTGCATACAGCTGGATTTTTAGCTGGGGTATTTCTTGCGTACAAGGTTATATCCGAAAAAATTAAAGAAGAAACACCAAAAGATAAGAAGGAAACAGGGAAAACGGGAAAAATCGAAGAGCAAGAACAGAGAAAAGTAGTAGATGATAGAGTTAAAAACACACTTCCGATCAATCAAAGGCAGAGTAAGATTCTTGCTGAATTAAAAAGAAAGAAGAAGATGATGCCTTCTGAGATATACAAACTTGAGCCAAATGTGTCTACTAGAACATTGCGAAGAGATATGGATGTATTGGTGGCACAAAAGGTTGTAAGGCAGGAGGGTAGTACAAAATCAACTAAATATACATATATTGGTTAATAATGAACAATATTACTTTCAGAGAGGTTAGTGAGGTATTTGAAGTAATTGAGAAAACTAGCTCTAGGAATGAGGTTACCGAAATTCTTTCTTCTTTTTACAAGAGACTAGGTAAGAAAGAAGGGCAAATTTTGTCATATTTAGTACTTGGCAGGGTAGCACCATTTTTTGTAAATAGTGAATTTAACTATTCGGAGAAGAGTTTAACGACTCTTTTAGGAAATTATGTAAAGGCAAAGGGTTCTAAGCTTGATATTCAAGAAGAAAGAGGGAAATTAGGAGATATTGGTGATACAGTTAAACTTTTTTCGGAAAACTTCAAATTTAAGTCTTCTGATAAAAGCATTATGGAAATCTACGATACCCTGTGGGGTATCGTAAACATTGAAGGAAGTGGCTCTGTCGAGAGAAAAAACAGCGTTATACTAGACACTTTACAGGTGATTTCTCCAACAGAAGCTAAATATTTCGTAAGGATCATATGTGGGCAGTTAAGGTTTGGTATCAGTCATAAAACATTGCTAGATGTCTTCTCATACATACTTGTTGGAGATAAAAGTGTTAGAAGTGAGCTTGATAGAGCGTATGGGGTGTGTGCGGATATAGGGTATATCTACTCTGCTATTGCAGAAAAAGGAGATATTGAGGCAATTAAAGATTTGAAAAAGGTTAAAATTCAACCTGGAATTCCTGTTATGCCACGATTGGTAGAAAGGGTAGGAAGTTTTGAGGAAACATTTGATAGAACTGGTATTCCTGCACTAATTCAGCCTAAATTTGATGGTTTGCGATGTCAAATTCATAAGTACAGCATTAAGGACTTTGAGCATAGGGAATATCTTTGGCAGAAGTATTTAAAGAAAGGAGAAGCAGGTCTTTTTGAAAGTGGTAAAAAGGATATTGAGGTAAAGCTTTTTACAAGAAATTTGGAAGATGTGACAAAGATGTTTCCTGAAGTTGTTGAGTCTACGAAAGATATTACGGACTCCTCCTTTATTCTTGATTCTGAGGTTTTAGGGTTTAAAGATGGGAAATTCCTACCATTTCAAGATACTATGCAGAGAAGAAGGAAGCATAGAGTAGGAGATGCTTTGAAAGAAATTCCTGTTAGATCAATGATTTTTGATGTTTTGTATATGAATGGGAAGGATTTGATAGAGGTTGATACTAAGGAAAGGGTTGATATTTTAGAAAAGATAGAAGTAAAGGGTAGTTTAGAGATATGTGAGACAAAAGAAGTAAGCAATGTTGATGAATTGATGGTTGTTTTTAATGAAAGTGTAGGAAAAGGATATGAGGGAGTAATTGCGAAGATGAGAGAAGGAGGATACTTACCAGGTGTAAGAAATTATGACTGGATTAAGCTTAAGAAGAGTATGATGAATACTCTTGTAGATACAGTAGATCTTGTGTGTGTTGGGTACTATCTTGGTTCGGGAAGGAGATCTAGCTTAGGTGTAGGAGCAATATTAGGGGCTCTTTACAATGAGAAGACAGATACTTATGAAGCTATTTGTAAGGTAGGAACAGGGTTTAGTGACAAACAGCTTAAGGAGATAAAGGAGGAGTTGGAAGAGAAGAAAGAGGAGAAGCAACCTCAGAATGTTCTTTGTCCACTAGCTTTACTCCCTGATGTTTGGGTATATCCAGATGTGGTTTTTACGGTGGAGGCTGATGAAATTACTAAAAGATTGGGAGAGGAAAGTATTGGGGGAGGTCTTTCACTTAGATTTCCTAGACTAATTGAATGGAATAGGGACAAAAGTGCAAATGATGCTACGAGGGTGAGCGAGTTAGAGGAAATGTTTGAGATGAAATAGAGTTATTTTTTTTCAATTTTGATAGATAGGAGTCATATTCGCTTGCTTTTTCCAGAAAGTCGTACAAACTTCTGTCTAGAATTCTGTATAGGATATGTGGTTTGTATTTAGAGTATAGAATATTGCCTGTTAGTGATGCTACTTCTTTGGCATCAATAAGTTCTTTCTTGTATTTTTGGCATATTGTAGTTATGGAATCTCCTACTTCTGCAGCTATTTTTTCCTCTTCTTTTGTTAGTTTCTCGTCAGGTATTCTTCTTGTTGGACTTTCATTTCTAGTAGAGTGGCTAAATTTATCAATGTATAGTTCCACATCTTCTACAAGACGTTTGTAATGCTTAATTGGGTTATGCTTGAATTTTGGATCTATCATATATATGCCTTTCTTTTTGTATTATAGCAGTCAGTGTTTATCTTTACGTCCTCATAGCTATAGGGGATAATTTCGTAGCACATTAAAAATCAGCCACAAACAATCGCAAAAAAATCTAAATAGACAGCTTCTTATCAGAAAGGAGTAAGAAATGGGCTTT
Organism: uncultured Candidatus Saccharibacteria bacterium; assembly: GCA_964497595.1. Classification (GTDB taxonomy): domain Bacteria; phylum Patescibacteriota; class Dojkabacteria; order SC72; family SC72; genus UBA5232. The sequence continues at coordinate 8,306 of CAZCCQ010000008.1, forward strand.
TTCTCATTCTTGGGCAGTCTATTAGGAACAAGGTCCTCGGAACCTTTTGATAAAGATTCTGATGTGAAAAGTTGGGATAACAAAAATTCCGATGGGACTGTGCGTCAGTACAACGATAAGATTGTCAACCCAAAGAATCCTGACTATGGATCTCACCGTTTTTATAATACGGAACAGCAAAGATCAGGTGTAGCTTGGGGCAATGAACGGAACAAAAAGTGAATTTTGTGCTATAGTGGCTGAGACCTACACAGAGATAAGTATCACGGTTTTGTGGTTCTAAATACTTATCTCTGCGTATCTAAATATTTAACGAAAATACTCAGGTGTTTAAGATAAAGGACAAAGTGTTTTGCGACAAAGATAATTTAGATTTTTTTAAAATGTTAGCTCATTTTGAAATTCTTCTAAACTATTCCATTTTCTTGATAGAGAAGTGTGATTCAATAGGTGTTTTCCAGTTCTACAACTATATGTTTGAACAATATTTCCCAGAGAATGTACCGAATCTTAACAAAATAGATTACGAGGATATCTTTGTAGGTAAATATTCTAAGAAAAGTATAGATGTCTACAAGAAACTCCTGGATTTGTGGATCTTGCTTCAAGAGAAGGAAACATTTGAGGATGAGGAGTTACTCTGGTTACAGAGAATAAGAGGGGAAGTATTAGAACTTTTGAAAAACTTTTCTTAGTAAAAATATGGATATAGTCCAAAAGTAGTACTTTCCCTTTTACAGTACGCAAATCTTCATATATAATCCTGTTCTATGATTTCAGGTAAAAATCTAACTAAAGAATTTGATGACAGAGTCCTTTTTTCTAAGGTAGATTTCAAGCTATCAGGGAAGAAAAAAGTAGGTTTAGTTGGTAGAAATGGATCAGGTAAAAGTACTCTCTTCAAAATGATTGTGGGAGAAGAAGATATTACCGATGGTAGTATTTCTAAAGTAGGGGAAAGTATAGGGTATATTCCTCAAGAATTCGAATTCCCAAATGAAATGGTAGGTATATACCTAGAAGAAAAACTAGATGACAAGTGGGAATATTACAGAATTGAAAAACTTGCAAAACAGCTCCAATTTGCTAATTTCAATCCATACCAAGAATTAAATACACTTAGCGAAGGGCAGAAAATGAAAGTTAAATTGATGGAATTGATGCTAAAAAATCCTAGCACACTGTTAATTGATGAACCAACTAATCACTTAGATATCGAAGGAATTGAATGGTTTGAAAAGTATGTATGTACACTACAAATTCCTGTTGTAATGATTTCTCACGACAGGCAATTTCTTAACAATGTAGTAGATGAAATATGGGAGATTGAAAGAGAAGGTCTAATTAAATATGTTGGAGACTATGATAATTACAAGGAAGAAAAATTGAAGTTAATAGATAAGTGGAATGATGAATACAAAGCTCAAGAAAGGAAACGAGCTCAGCTAGAGAGACTTCTTGAAAATGTAAGGAAAATAGGGGGAGGGCATAAAAGATCTAGAGCTATTAGCGCTGCTAAATCAAGGATTGCTAGGTTAGATAAAGAGAAAAAAGAGAAATACGAAAAGAAAGTAATGAAAGATGTAAAAATAGAGACACAGGTACATAAATCTAAACTAATGCTTAGACTTACAGATTTAGCAAAAGATTATGGAGAGACAAAAGTTTTTGAAAACTTAAATCTTGAGATACGGGGAGGCGAGAAAGTATGGCTATTTGGTCCTAATGGAGCTGGCAAATCAACATTAGTAAAGATTGTTATGGGAATAGAAAAACAAACAGATGGAGAGGTAAAAATAGGGGAGAATATCAAAATAGGGTATTTTTCTCAGGTACAAGAAAAGATTACAAACAGAAAAAACATTAGAGAAGAATTCATATCGAGGACTAATTGCTTCTATGGCAGTGCGGGAAGATACCTTTCTAAATTCCTTTTTAGTGAAAAAGACATATCTGAAAAATGGGTTAGCCAGCTAAGCCCTGGTGAAAGGGCAAGGTTTGAATTTGCAATATTCAGTTACAACGATTACGATTTCTTAATATTGGACGAACCTGATAATCACCTGGATATTGAAACTAAAGAAGTTTTGGAAAACAGCCTCAGAGAGTACAAAGGAACAATATTGCTAATATCTCACGACAGGTATTTTGTTGGTAATAGTGGGGTTACAAGTGTTTTAAATCTAAGAGATGGGGCATTAAAACAGAGTTAAGTACTATCTAAATTCTTTGTAATCTGATAATATAATATACCAAGATGAAACTTGGTTTTGACAACGAAAAATACGTAAAAATTCAGAGTGAAAATATCCGTAAAAGAACTAAACTGTTTGATAAACTCTATCTTGAAATAGGTGGTAAGCTATTTGATGACACACACGCTTCAAGAGTACTTCCAGGTTTTCAATCCGATGCTAAGATTAAGATGTTTTTGAAGTTAAAGAAGGACTTGGAGGTGATATTTTGTATTAGTGCTAATGATATAGAGAGGAACAAGATTAGGGCAGAGTATGGGATAACTTACGACGCTGAGGTTATACGATTGATTTCTAATCTGCAGGAAATGGGTTTTTCCATAAATTCGGTTGTAATAACTCTTTACAAAAATCAGCCAACGGTTGATAAATTCATCGCAAAATTAAAAGGATACAAAATTAAGACATATATCCACAGATATACAAAAGGGTATCCTACGGATATAGATACAATAGTTAGTAAAGAGGGATATGGAGCCAATCCATATATAAAGACGACTAAGAAATTAGTATTAGTTAATGCCCCTGGTCCGAATTCAGGGAAGTTAGCTACCTGTCTGTCTCAGCTGTATCACGAGCATCAAAGAGGGGTTAATGCAGGATATGCAAAATTTGAAACTATGCCTGTATGGAATCTTCCCCTAAAGCATCCAATAAATATGGCGTATGAAGCAGCAACTGCAGATCTTAAGGATGTAAATATGATAGATTACTTCCACTTGGAAGAGTACGGTATCAAAGCAATCAATTACAACAGAGATTTAGAGGTGTTTCCAGTATTGAAAACAATTTTGCACAGGATAATGGGGAAGGATATATACAAATCGCCTACGGATATGGGAGTGAATATGGTAGCGAAATGTATTACTAATGATAAAGTTGTACAAGAGGCATCAAAAAAAGAGATTGTAAGAAGGTATTACAATGAAATGTGTAATTACAAAATGGCTTTGACAGGTTTTGATACTCCAGAGAGAGTTAAGAAGTTAATGAACGAATTAGGAATAGATGAGTATTATCTAGATGTAGTTAAGCCAGCATTAGAGAAGGCAAAGAAAGAGAAACGATATGTCATATCTCTTAAATTGCCCAATGGGAAGATTATTACAGGGAAAGAAACTAAAGTATTAAGCCCAGCTAGTAGTGTGATAATCAATGCAATTAAAGAACTAACAGGGATACCGGATAATATTGATCTTCTTTCTCCTACGATATTGCAACCTGTGTTGAATTTGAGACCTAAGACTTTAGGAAGGAGTAGACCTTTGCAGTTGCAAGAGGTTTTAATAGCATTAAGTATTTCTTCAGTCACCAATCCTTCTGTAGAGAAGGCATTGGGAAGTATACCAAGATTAAATGGTTGTGAAGCGCATTCTACATATATCCTTCACAATGGAGATTTGAAGAGTATGAAAGACTTGAAAATTACTGTAACCAGTGAGCCAGAGTTTTATTCAGATAAGCTGTATTATGAATAGAGAAGTCCTTGCATAATGTTTCTGGATATGTTAAAATCCTTTTCACGAGTTTGGGAATGTATTAAAAAGTACGTATGGAGACACAGGAATCCTCTTAGAGAGATCTCTAACGAATCCCCTGATTAGAACAGTTTTTTGTTTTATGATATATTAGTTGTTGCTCCTTAAAAGTTGAAGAGTGACAGGAAGTCTAAAACATTACGTAAAATTGACTTTCTGTGTGATTGGGTTCACACAATTCATTTAGTCAGACGTTTTTAAGTCCAAACATTTGTACTGGTTGGCCATATCGTTTTGCGGTATGAAGTTAAGTACTATTTTTCAATGAGAGTTTGATCATAGCTCAGGATGAA
>CAZCCQ010000009.1:0-12228 GCA_964497595.1 uncultured Candidatus Saccharibacteria bacterium
TTTAAACATATTACCGTAGCTATCCTTCACTCTAAATCTCGTAGAGAACTCTTTTTCACTATGAATGATGAAGTGTTCAAACTCACAAAAAAACACAGAAGAATCCTTCCTTATACCGACAAAATCATTTACACCTCTACTGCTTACATTTTTTCTTTTTTTTGTAAGGATATTGTATTTGAATACATTCTCATCTTGTACAATGAGCATATCAATAGTAGATATCCATATGATTTGTTGAGGAAAAGATATGTTACTAATTAACTGAAATCTGTCTTTTGTACCTCCACTTATTGCTGAACCAAAAGACATATTGACTAGCATCATTAAAAAAGTAACAAACATACTTACTGTTTCCATATTGTTTATATACTTAAATTACCTTCCTGGATGAGGATTGTCGCCTGACAACCTCCCAGGATACTTTTTGAAATCTTTTGTAGGGACGCTATCCCAATCCCAACTAATGTGTGTAACAGGGTCGCTATGTGAGGATTGTTGTCTATTTAATCTTGTCTCAAGATGAAGGTGATATGCTAAATTCTGACAATTCCATTTCCCGCTATTACCAGTAATTGCGACATTCTGTCCTTTGGCTACTTTCTGCCCTATATCTACAAGTATTTTCTCTAGATGAAAGTACACAGAATACATACCGTTATTATGTTTGATTGTAAGGAAGTTTCCACCTGAAGCACAGGCACCGTAGTAGCTATCCCATCCTTTGCCTACTACCTCTCCATCAGCAATAGCCACGGTATTCTCTTTTGCAACACCAAAATCGATTCCAGTATGTGGTCTTTGAAAAGCAGTATGTCCGTGCCACTGTGTTACTCCAAAACTTTTCACAAAAGGGAAAGTAAAAGGTTTGTCATCTTGTTTTTCTACTTTTGTAACTTGAAGTTGAATCTCATACTCTTTTCTAAATTCTTTTTGCCAACGATATACATCTGAAAGAAAGGTAGTCTCATAAATGAGTTTCAAATTTTTAATTTCTTCACTTGTGGATATTACAAAATACCATTCTCCGTTATACATATGGGAGGAGTAAGGTCTTTGTCTTTTCCCATTAACTAATATTTGTATATCTGTCTTAGGGTAGTAGTCAGATATATCACTAAAACTTAATATATCTTTACATTTAAACCAAGAAGAAAAATTCCGTATCTCCTTTTCACATTTGTAATTATCAAATTGGATTTTGTACTTTCTTGCTATCTTTCCTTTAAGTACGATATCAGAATTTGATCCAAGCACGGTTGCTTTCGATTCCGTTATCTCTAACTCAGGCTCTTTACAAAACTCTTCCAGCAAAGTCCTCTTTCCTTCTAAGTACTTGTACTTGCAGAGTATATCCGTATTTGAAGAGATTCCTCCAACCTTTCCTCCTTGAGTGTTCCATTCTAATTTTTCAGTAATATCTTGCTCTGCATTACTTGTTTTTCTGTACTGTTTAGTAGCTTGTTGTTTTTTTCCTTTCTGTTTAGGGGTTAAATACTTAATAGTTTCTGTTAATTTTGTAGGTGGTACAACAGGCTTTTCTTCTTCTTTCTCTTCTTGTACAGGAGGATTTTCTACAGTAGTCTCAAGAAATTGTTTTTGTAAATAGTCTGGGACATCTCTGTTAATGCCTAAAATGATAGTTTGTGTGGTAAATTCATCTGGCATAAATTGTTGTATGGGAGAATCATAATCGTAGTAAAGTATCTGCATAGTCGCAATACCCTCTTGTAAGATATTCACCTCCAATTCCTTCTCTTCAGTTAGAGCTGTTTTGCTACCCCAAATGGACTCCTCCCAGTAGTATATACATACTTTGTACCTGTATTTTCTTTCTGCATTTCTGTTCTCCCACTTTACTTTGTATTTTCCTAGCGAGATTCTCTCCGCATTAGTAGGTGTAACTATTCTCACATCGTTGTTTTTGTGTACTAGATCCTCTCCATATTTCTTGACAGAAATACTCTCTTCTGCTTTAGATACACTAATGGTTGAAAAAAGAACTAGTGTAATAGCAGTAATTACTTTAAAAAATTTTCTATGCATATATTAAGCATAGTAAGGGAATATGAAATATTGATTAAATCTGAAAAATACAATCAAGGGTGGTATAATCAAAGGTTAATTATCATTTAGAAAATATGTTGAGATTCATAACAGCACTCTTTGATTCAAATGAAAAACAATTAAAAAAGATTCAGCCGATTGTTACTAAAATTAACAATTTAGAGAGTAATATTAGTAAACTTACGGACGAGAAGTTAAAAGAGAAGACAGAGGAATTTAGGAGTAGGTTAGGTGTAGATTTAGTAACTTGTAGGACAGACTTTGCCACTCTTTCCAAAGAAGAATTAGACAAGAAATTAGACAGAGAAAAGAAGCTGTTGTATGACATACTGCCAGAGGCATTTGCTGTTGCTAGAGAAGCTTCCAAGAGAGTTGCTAATCACAGACACTTTGATGTTCAGGTTATGGCAGGATATGTTTTGTTTGATAACAAGGTAGCAGAGTTGTTTACGGGAGAGGGGAAAACGCTAGCTGCAAATCTTGCTTTGTATCTTTATGCGTTAACTGGTAGGGGTGCTCATCTTGTTACAGTAAATGACTATTTAGCAAGAAGAGATGCTGAGTGGACTGGTCATATTCTGCATTCTTTAGGAATGAAAGTTGGAGCTATTAACTCAGGTAAACAGTATATGTTTGTAGATGATGAAGAGGCTGTAAAAAGAAAGGGAGATGAAGCAAAGAAACTCATAAAGGAAAGAAAGGTAAAAGAGAAAGAGGCTGGGAGACTTAAGTATGATCATATGAGTGGAGTGAATCTGGTTGAGTGCAGTAAGAAAGAGGCTTATGCTTGTGATGTAGTATACGGTACAAACAGTGAGTTTGGTTTTGACTATCTCCGAGACAATATGGCTCAAAGTGCAGAAGAGAGAGTACAAGGCCCTAAGTATTTTGTAATTGTGGATGAAGCTGACTCTATCCTTATCGATGAGGCCAGAACACCTTTAATTATTTCAACCAGTGCTGATACAGCAAATGATTTGTACAAACAGTTTGCATCTTTGGTGAATACCTTACAGAAGGAAGTTCACTACTCTGTAGATGAAAAGACACACTCAGTATCATTGAACCAAGAGGGTATGTCAGCAGTGGAAAGAGCATTGAAGGTCGAGAATGTATATGAAAATGCTCAACTGGCATATCATTTAGACAATGCTTTGAAAGCAAAAGAACTCTACAAACTAGATGATGAATATATGATTAGAAATGGGGAAATCCTGATAGTAGATGAGTTTACTGGCAGAGCGATGGAGGGAAGAAGATACAGTGAAGGATTGCATCAAGCTATTGAGGCAAAAGAGGGTGTTGAGGTTAAGAAGGAATCTAAGACTATGGCTACCATTACTCTTCAGAATTTCTTTAGATTGTATAAGTATCTCTCTGGTATGACAGGTACTGCTCTTACCGAAGCTGAGGAGTTCTCTTCAATCTACAAACTTGATACCATCGTTGTTCCTACAAACAGACCTGTTACAAGGCAGGACTTTAATGATGTGGTTTACAGAACTCAAGAGGGTAAATTCAAGGCTATTGTAGAAGAAATTAAAGAGCATCACGCAAAAGGACAGCCAATCCTCGTAGGAACTACTTCTGTTGAGAAATCTGAGGTTCTCTCAGATATGCTTACCAAAGAAGGAGTAAAGCACAATGTTTTGAATGCTAAACAGCACGAATTAGAAGCGAAAGTAGTAGCCGAGGCTGGTCAGTTAGGAGCAGTAACCATTGCAACTAATATGGCTGGTAGAGGTACAGATATTGCTTTAGGAGAAGGAGTTAAGGATGTTGGTGGTCTGTATGTCATTGGTTCTGAAAGGCACGAGTCAAGAAGAATAGATAATCAGTTAAGAGGTAGATCTGGTAGACAAGGAGATCCTGGCGAGTCTAAATTCTTTGTATCGTTTGAAGATGACCTTATGAGAATATTTGGTGGTGACAGAATGAAAGCAATAATGGGGCAGGTAGGTTTGGAAGATGATATGGAAATATCAGTTGGGATTATTGGTAAATCCATAGAGAATGCACAGAAGAAGGTTGAGTCTACAAACTATGATATTAGAAAAAGATTGGTTGAATATGATGATGTATTAAATCAACAAAGAGAAATCATATATACGCTTAGGAGAAAAATACTGGAGATAGAGATGCCAAAGGATGTTGTTTTGACAGAGAAGGATATGAAAGGAGATCTAAAGAAAGTTAAAGATATTGATGTAGAAAGTATACAAGATGGTTTAGATGCATTTGCTTTGAACAGAAGAAATACTTGGGAGATATCAGATTTAGATAGTTTCAAGTATCCTTTCTCCCCATTGGACAAGTGGATATTAGAGAAAACATTAGAGCATATTGACTATTTGATTGCTTCTGCATTGCAAGATGATATGCAAATTGACAATATTGAGGAGAGAAAGATATTCACAGAAATTAAAAATCTTCTGACAGAGGAATTAGTTGCTATTTCCGCTAATACATTAGGCTACAAAGATGAGATTGAAATGTTTAGAAAACTATACGGTCTAGAGAATGTTGAGAGAGTCACAGAGCTAAAGAGATTAGTGCTAACAGCCCATCTAATACATATGTACTCCATAGGTTTAGATGGAATGCAGGCACTTTCGAGATATTTACTTATGCAGTCCTTTGATAGGTTCTGGATGGAACATTTAGATACGATGACTGATTTGAGAGAAGGAATTTCTTTAAGGAACTTAGCACAGAAAGACCCTCTAGTAGAGTACAAGAATGAGGGATTCACTATGTTTGATGATATGCTTAGAAAGATAGATGACTTTGTTGTAACAAGGTTTTTCAAAGTTAGACTGGTAAGAAATGAACAGCAAAGACCACAGCGAACTAGCTCAAATGAGGATAGTAGACCAGGTGAAGTGGGTAAGATGAAAACTATAAAGAAGGGGAGAAAGGTTGGAAGGAATGACCCTTGTCCTTGTGGGAGTGGGAAAAAGTACAAGAAGTGTTGCTATCCAAAATACGGATAAAGACCCTATGCTATGGGTTTATTGACACACTATAAACCCTATACTATTCTAAAAGAGTAGATGGCAAAATCAAAAAAGATTAAAAAAGATGATTTGATACCTAAAAGGAAGAGTATTCACGTTGTGTATCTTTCTTGTCCTCATTGTAGTAATGAAATAGATGATGTCAAGCTTTGTCCTGAGTGTGGGGAGGCTATGAAGGTTATTGATGTTGTAGAGAAGTTTGGAGAGGAAGCTGAAAAGTTTTTGGAGAGGATAGAGAAAAGAAAGAAGAATGGTACTGATGGTAAAGTTAGTAGTGAGGAAGAAGAGTTAGTAGAGATAGATAAGGAAGAGCCAAATATTATCTTAATGGGTAATGATGATTTAGATGATGGAGGTATAGATCCTACAGAGGATGAGGCAGGTGAGGGCAATCTTGATGTTATATTTCCAGATGATGATTCAGCACCTCGTGTTGAGAATCTTTCAGCAGATGATGATTTGACAAAAGCATTAGAGCAGTTAGATTCTGAAGAGGAAGAGAATGTTTCAGCAGAAGATTTTGGATTTGAGGATGGGGAAATTCCTGAGTTGTAGTAAGATATTCTCAGACAGGATATAATACGCTATGTCTAACCTCCACAAACTATTTCCTAAGGTAGCTATAGTAGCAGATCAGATGACTTCCTTTGGTGGTGCTGATAGGGAAATGTACTCTATGTTAAAACTTCTCCCTGATGCTGACATATTTACTATTCTCTTTTACAAAGATAAATATCCAGAATTAAAAAGCAAGGTTGTTACTAGCTTTGTACAGAAAATATCGAAATTGCTTCCTAGAAGTTTTAGTAGACATCTAAAAATACTCACACCATTTGCATACGAAAGTTTCAATTTTGAAGGGTATGACTTGGTTATAAGTGTATCTGCAGGACCAGCAAAATCTGTAATAACAGGAGTATATCAACCTCACTTAGCAATGGTTATGACTCCCCCAAGAAGTCTTTGGGATAATGAATTAAATGTAAGAGGCTCTATGTTTAAGAATATATACAGACCTATATCTAACACACTTAATACATATATGAGAATATGGGATCAAAGTATTTCAAAAAGAGTCGATTACTGGAGTGCTAACTCTAAATTTGTAGCAAGGAAAATAGAGAAAAGATATAGGGTAGATGCAAAAATTCTCTACCCAGGGATAGAGGAGAAGTACTTTCATAAATCTTCATTAGATCAGAAAGGAAAAGTCGAGGAAAAGTATCATCTCCCACAGAATTTTGTATTAGTAGTCTCAAGACTATATGACTACAAACGAGTAGATTGGGCAATACACTCCTGTATAGAAACAGGAGATAATCTAGTAATAGTAGGAGAGGGACCAGATAGAAAGTATTTAGAGAAATTATCAAAAGGACATAGTAATATTAAATTTCTTGGCTTTATACCAGATGAGGATGTAAAGATAATGTACGAGTTATCAAAAGTATTGCTTTTTTGTGGAGTAGAAGACTTCGGACTAGTTCCTCTGGAAGCAATGGCAAGTGGTACACCAGTACTGGCATATGGATACGGTGGAGTTCTTGAAACAGTAGAGAAAGGTGTAACAGGAGAATTCTTCCAAGATAGAGAAGAATTAACCACATTACTTAAGCATTACTCAAAAACAAGGTATAATGCAGAAGAAATAGTAAAGTCTGCTCAAAAGTTTTCAGAACAGAAGTTCTTAGATAATTTCCAAAAATATCTAGAAGAAATATATGCGAAAGAAAGAACAGGAAATAATGAAGGACATTAGGGTAGCAGTATCCTGTGAGCCTCTGTATAAGTGGGGAGGAGCAGAATCTCACCTATTATACATATTAGAAGCTTTTCCTAATTCTGAGATATTTACAGCCTACTATGACAAAGATTTTGTTAAAGAATATTTCCCTAATGTAGTGATACATTCTTCATTTATGCAGTATCTACCGTTTAAGGAAAAGTTTAGAGAAATATATCTTCTCTTTCATCCTTTTGCTTACAGAAGTTTTAGATTCAAAGGTTTTGATATCGTCCTTTCTTTCTCTATAGCATTCGCAAAATTTGTGAATCCCAAAGGAATTAAACATATTGATATCTGTATGACACCACCAAAATTCTTTTGGCAAAAAGATGACAGAACTATAAAAAGTGTTGAGGAGTTTACAGGAATAAAAAAATTCTTTTACAAAGTATATAACTTTTTTATGGATACTTTCCTAGAAGATTTATGGAAAAAGTGGGATAGGGAAGCTGCTCAGAGATGTTACAAAATAGCTGCTATTTCTAATGCTGTAAAAAAAAGAGTTAAGAAATACTACAACTATGATGCAGATGTCATCTATCCTCCTGTAGAGGTTAGCAAAATACTGAAGTACAAAAAGGCAAACAGAAAAGAGAATTGGTTTCTCTATCTTGGTAGAGTAGAAACATACAAGGGAGTTCATTTAGCTATAAAGGCTTGTGATAGGTTGGATTTACCACTAAAGATTGCAGGGAGTGGTTCTGATTTAGAAAAGATGAAAGATTTAGTAGAGCAATTAACTGCTAAAGGTATAGTTAAATTCCTTGGTTTTGTATCAGGAGATGAGAAGTTTGATTTGTTAAGTAAAGCAAGGGGATTGATATTTCCTGTCAGAGGAGAAGATTTTGGTATCGTACCTGTAGAGGCAAATGCATTTGGTACTCCAGTTATTGCCTACAAAGATGGAGGTCCGTTAGAAACTATCTCGGTAGATAATCCCAAAACAGGAGTGTTTTTTGAAAAGTATACAGTAGATGCTTTAGTCGAAGTATTAAAGAAATTCAAACCAGAGCATTACGATCCAGATAATTGTCGTAAACAGGCTCAGAATTTTGCTTCTGAAATATTTGTATATAGATTACGAAACTATGTTAAAGATGCTCTACAAGATAATTAAGAGAGCATTTGATATTCTGTTTTCTCTTACTCTCTTGTTACTTCTCTTACCACTATTTCTTCTTATTTCATTTCTAATATGGGTTTTTGATAGAGGAGAGGTCTTTGTTAAAGCTCCTTTGAGAATTGGGCAAAATGGGAAGGAATTCAGAATGTTAAAATTTAGGACTATGATTCCGAATGCACACGGTTTGCTATTAAAAAATCCACAGTATAGAGAACTGAAAAAGAAATGGCAAAAAAATGGAAATAAGTTGAAGATAGATGATGATATGCGAATTACCAAGATAGGGAGAATTTTGAGAAAAACAGATATAGATGAATTACCTCAGCTATTTAATGTCCTTTTCGGCGAGATGTCTTTGATTGGCCCAAGACCTACATACAAGAATGAAATAGAGTCATATCTTAGGAATAATCCTAAAGATGTAAAATATTGGAAAATAGTAAATACCATAAAGCCTGGGATTACAGGGATATGGCAGGTTTCTGGCAGAAATAGTATTGGAATGCACAGAAGGTTAGTAATAGATAGTAACTATGTAAAAAATCTTAATCTACTAACAGATTTGAGAATATTAGTTAAAACACCGTATATTGTAATAACAAGGAGAGGAGCGTATGAGTAAAGATGTTGTAACAGTAATAAAATCAGTAAATTACTCGGAGGCTGATAAGGTGCTTACCGTTTTTGGAAGGGAGAAGGGGAGGTTCCCACTATTTGCAAAAGGGATAAGAAAAATCAACAGTAAAAATAGGGGGAATATGCAGACACTTAGTACAAGTAAGATAGCATTTTATGAAGGGAGGGGAATGCCTCTACTTACAGAATCAGAACTTCTCTACGCTTTAGATTTGGATACCCTCTATGTGGAGAACGTTAAGAGAGTGCTATTTATGATGAATAAATTTCTACAGGAGTATGATCCATACCCCAAACTTTTTGATTCTCTTCAGATTGCTTTAAAGAAAGGCCTAGATTTAACATCTACTAACAAGCTAAGGATAATATTTCTTAAAGAAATGGGGTTTTTAGAGGATTTCTCCTCTTGTAGTGAGTGTGGATCGAAAGAAAATTTGGAGTATATTGATAGTAAAAGCTTTGCTCTTCTTTGTAAAAATTGCTACAGTATTCGGAAGGGAAAACCTTTAGGAGAGTTTCCTTACGAGTCTAAATATTTAACTGATTCTTTAGATATATATATTAAAAGAATAGTAGAGGAAATATAATGAGAATTAAATCTGTCCTTAAAATGCTGCTACTCACCATTTTCTTGATAGCTCCTTTTAATTCTCTTTCTTTTGCACAATTAGATCCACTTGTCTCCATAAGTACTTCTGTTAATGTTGATTTGTATTCCACTTTAACTGCCTCGCCTACTACGGTAGAAGCCGGTCAGTATTCTTCGATTTTAGTCTACAGTATAGATGCTAATGCGGTACCAAAGATGTCAAGAAGTATTGAACTATATATTGATGGTGTTTCTACTGGGGTAGGGATAATTCAACCTAATCCAACTTATGCGAATGGAACTACTACGGGTTTTGTGGCTTCTACTATTCCTGGGACATATATCATTCGCGCAAAAGATATTACTGAAGGATATGATATTACATTCGATAAATACACGACTTTAATAGTAGTGCCAGTAGCAGTCCCTACATTGAATAGTGAGCCTACTTATACGGCGGGAAGTAGCAATACTCTTAGTTGGAGTACGACAGGTACAAATACCTATGAATACTATATAGAGGCGAGTACAACAAGTGATTTTAGTGGTGTAGTATCCAATAGCGGTTGGATATCTTCTACTTCACATACTTTTAGTGGTCTCCTAAACGATCAGGTATATTACTATCGTGTTAAAGCAAGAAATATGGAAGGAGTAGAGAGTGCTTGGTCTAATACAACCTCTTCTATGCAAGATACTGCAGCACCTACAGTCACCTATGTTAGTGGACCTACACTCCCAGCAGATACTACAACGACAACATTTGATCCTAATGCAACCTTGTCTTTATCCTATACGGTACAGGAATCTAATGGGATAGCGTCAAAGAATATAGAGGTGGTTCTTCTTGATGGAACGAAAGTGAGTGTGCCTTTTACAGAGACTTTTGATGGAACTAATTGGAATGTAATCGTCAAATTAGGAAATTTGCCTAAGGATACTAATGGTAATCTGTATACAGCATACAGTTTCTATGCTAGTGTGACAGATTTAGCAGGCAATACAGGTGGTAATGGTACTGCAAATATATCAGTTACGCCTGGCGTGGTTACACCACCCCCTCCTACGCCTCCGCCTACAGTACCACCTTCTGGACCAACAGCACCAACAACACCAGGGGTTCCAGTTCTTGTTTCTCCAACGGATGATTTAACACCTAGCTTTACTTGGGTTCCTTCCTATGATTCTCAAACAGGAGAGGTAGTACCAAGTTACAAAATTCAATGGTGTAGCAATGCAGATTTTACAGGATGCGATTCTAATATCGGCACTACAAGTGAAAACTCTATTACTTTGTCGACAAATCTTCCTGTAGGAATTTGGTACTTTAGAGTTATATCAACAAGTAAAGATGGGATAAATAGTGAATGGTCTGAGGGTGTAAAAATTACCTTAGAAAAAAGTGAGGATGTTGGAGAGCCTCCTGTTGAAGATCCTTCTGATACTCCTTCTACTTGGTATGAGAAAATAGCTAAAGAGGTAAACAAGGTTATTAACAGTATCAATAGTATATTAGATACAACTTTAGGAGAGATAGAGCCAGAAACAATACAAAATATTGCGATAGTAACAGCAGTTACAAATATCGGTTTAATAATGGGAATGATTCTTAATTTGTTAGGTACGCTTCCTCATATCCTCCTGCAAGGTTCTCTAGCTTTGCTTAGTATTTTAGGCTTTAGAAAGAAGGGTAATCTCTCAGGCTTTGTCTATGATTCGGTTAGTAAAAATCCCATAAGTCAGGTTGTTGTTAGATTATTCAATGAAAGGAATGAATTGATTTGGACAGATGTCTCAGACAGTAAGGGTAGGTTTAGGATGCCTGTTGTAGAGAATGGTAACTACTATATAGTTGTTTCTGCATCAGGATATAGGTATCCATCTCAAATAGTATTTGGTAATTCGGACTTTCCTTTGGAGAATGTATACAGAGGAGGTATATTTGTTGTAAGTAATAGTGAGATACCGAAATTCTCTATTCCTTTGGATAAGGGTGGGGTAACTAATTTAAGAATACTTTTTGAGAGCTTTGTTTCAAGGACTAAGTGGTTTTGGAAATCTATACATATTCTTCTTTTCTTTGTAGGTTTTGCATTTGCACTGTATGCGTTGAATATGAACCCTGTTTGGTGGAATTATGTTATAGCTATTTTGTATATTCCATCTTTAATTATGCTACTTCTTTCACTGTTTGTATTTGGGAAGAAAGATAAGTACGGGATAGTTAGAGATGAAAGAAGAGAGAGGATTAGTGGAATTACAGTTACTTTGTCAGATAGCGAGTTTGATAAGGTGGAATCGACAAGGGTTACAGACGATGCGGGTAGATATAGATTCTTGGTAGATAAAGGGAGTTACAATATATCAATTCTTAGTAGAGATTATGTGTTATTAAATGGAGATAAGTACAAGAAATTGAAAGTGAAGGGAGGCAGTACTACTGTCCTGTGTCCTAATCTAACAGTTAAGAAGAATGTGTAACAGATATTGAAAATATCTTAGTATATTGGTATTATTCATCTGCAATATGGGTGTATAGCTCAATTGGTAGAGCAAACGGCTCTTAACCGTTAGGTTCAGGGTTCGAGCCCCTGTACACCCACCAATCCTTCTTTATTACATACTCCTCTTTACCCTCTGTTCCTAATTTAATGAATAGTTAAGTACTTGAGATTTATTTAAGGTGTAATGTTAATATCTTTAACTTGTGAGAAATATTATGCTTAAGCCTTATTACTTTAAAGATGGGATAATATTGTATAAATGGAATAGCCTGGAGTTATTAAAAGAAAAAAACACACCTCCGGTCAAACTATAACTCTTGTGAGTATATATGGTTTTACCATCATCAGTGTGTTTTTGATTCTAGATTATATTTCTCTTATACGACTGTATACTCCTCGCTTATACTCTAAAAAGAGTATCTCCAATCTCAAGATGAAATCTGCCAGAGGATTTACTTGTTCTTCTATAAATATTTCTTTTACGAAATTATCAAATTTCTTTTCCT
>CAZCCQ010000010.1:0-12151 GCA_964497595.1 uncultured Candidatus Saccharibacteria bacterium
GCTCCGCACTTAAGCAATTAAACAAACTTGCAGATGCATTAAAGATAGATCCAAGAGAACTATTAAGAGATAGTTCGGGCACTACAGATAACTATATAGTGAACAAAATCCCACTATTTACTTCAATACCCAAAGAATACAATTTTAGTGCTAGTAACACTTATGTATTCTATCCTTCTCCTGATTGGGTCATTCAGATAGACAGGGATAGTTTTGTAATTGATTCCTCTATTGTCGGGATTAAAGTTAAAGAGATATTCCCTACTGGATATCTATTTATCTCTCCAAACTCTGAACTTAATAGAGATCACTATGCGTTATGCAAAACGGGGAATTCATTATCAGTAGAGAAGTACAGAAGGAGCATAGAAGACAGAGTCATTGGGAAGATACTATCTCAAGAAGTTAGATTTGTATAATTACTTTTGGCAATAGTAAGTATTGTTTCGAAGTTATCCTGAGAATTTGAAAATACCTTATGTATATATCCACATTTAGAGCATTTATATGCTATCTTGTATCTTCCCTCAATTACCTCTACTGAAATAGGAATCATCTCACCTTTACACTCTGACAGTCTGTCTCCTGGATTTATATCCACGTGTTTAGAGAAAAGACAGTTAGGACAATGATCAGTATAGCCATCTCCTTTCACAAAAGTACCACAATGACTACATTCAAAATCCTCTACTGTCTTTTTAAACTTCTTACTTTTCATTATTACATCATTCCTGGCATTCCACCCATTTCTGCACCCATAGGAGCCTTAGGTTTGTCATCAGGGACTTCTGCTACAACAGCCTCTGTGGTAACAAGCATTGATGCGACTGATACCGCATTGGTCAAAACAAGTCTAGTTACTTTAACAGGATCAATAATACCTGCCTCTATCATATTCACAAACTCATCAGTTTTAGCGTTATATCCAATATTTCCTTCACATTTATCTGCAATTACTGCACCATCTGAACCAGCATTCTCTGCAATCTGTTTAAGAGGTTCACTCAATACTGATTTCAAAATTTCAATACCTAATTGCTCATCTTCATCTTCTAATTTAACAGATGTGAGTACCTTCTTTGCATTATGCAGAGCTAAGCCACCTCCTGCTACAACACCCTCTTCAATAGCTGCTCTAGTTGCATTTATTGCATCCTCTATTCTCATCTTTTTCTCCTTCGCTTCAACTTCCGAAGCAGCTCCTACTTTTATGACAGCTACGCCACCAGAAAGCTTTGCCAATCTCTCCTGAAGTTTTTCCTTGTCATAATCAGAGCTTGTATTCTCTATTTGGGCTTTAATTTCTTTAACCCTACTCTCTATTTCTTTCTTTGTACCTTTGCCTTCTACAATTATTGTCTTCTCTTTAGTTACAATAATCTTCTTTGCAGAGCCTAAGTCCGTAAGTTCAACAGATTCCAAAGTCTTACCAACCTCTTCTGAAACAAACTCCGCACCTGTTAGAACAGAGAGATCCTTCAACATTTCTTTCTTTCTATCTCCAAACCCTGGAGCTTTAACTGCGACAACATCTAGCGTACCCCTAAGTTTGTTAACAACAAGAGTTGCGAGAGCCTGATTCTCGATATCCTCTGCAATTATTACCAAAGGTCTATCGGCAGCACCTAAAACCTTCTCTGCAATAGCTTGAATATCTTGAAGATTAGAAAGCTTCTTGTCTGTAATGAAAACATATGGGTTCTCCATAACTGCTTCCAAAGTCTCAGGAGAATTTACAAAATATGCACTAACATACCCATTATCAAACTCCATACCCTCTGTATACTCCACCTCATCATCAAATCCTTTTGCTTCCTCCACTGTGATAACACCATCTTTACCAACCTTGTCAAACACTCCACCAATCATCTCACCTAACTCCTTGTCATTATTTGTAGAAATTGTTGCAACCTGGGAGATTTCTTCTTTTTCTGATATTTTCTTTGCTTTTTTCGAAAGCTCTGCTAGGACCAATTCAGTACCCTTGTCTAGACCTCTTTTCAAAGCTATTGGATTAGCTCCTGCAGACACATTTTTAAATCCAACGGAAGCAATAGCCTGAGCTAAAACGGTCACAGTTGTAGTTCCATCTCCAGCTAGATCATTCACTCTGCTAGATGCCTCTTTAATCATCTCTACTCCTACATTTTTGAATGGATCCTTGTCTTCAATCTCCTTTGCAACAGTAACTCCATCCTTTGTGACAACTTGTGTACCGAAACTTTTTGCAAGAGCAATGTTTCTACCCTTTGGCCCTAGTGTGACTTTAACTACATCTGCGATGGTATCAACACCTGCTTTAAGCGATTTTCTAGCCTCTTCATTGTAAATTATTGATTTTGACATATTAGTTTTTTAATAAAATTAATCAAGATACTTAAGTAAGTAAAGCTAACAACTATTTGATAACAGCAAGAATATCTTCTGCAGACAACAACAAGTATGTCTTGCCGTCAACTTCTAATTCATCTGGGGAGTATTTTTTAAAATAGACTCTATCACCTACCTTTACATCAAAAGAAATATCTTTCCCTTTGATTTTGCCTTCTCCCAACTTTGCAATTACACCTGTTTCTGGCTTTTGCTCGTCTACACTAGGAGGAAGCACTAACCCACCCATTGTTTTCTCCTCAATTTTATCTGGCGTTACTAAAACTCTATTTCCTAACGGCTGAATTTTAATGTTTTTACTCATATACAGTTAGCAGATAAATTTAACGATTGCTAGACTGATTCTATCATAGAACTATTTAAATATTCAAGGAATTTCAACAAACAGCTCATAGCATATTAAATAACCACCCTAAAACATCAAATAGTATACACCAGCAAACGAAAATATGTACAGACCAGCCCTGTTATCGAATGCCTTTTATGACAACACTATCATCTAATAAGTCGATGTTCATTATCGTTTTACCTAAGAAGTTGTTCTCTAACACTTGAATTAGAGCATCACTAATCCCTTTGTTTATACTTGCCACAAAATCTCTTGCCAAAGCTGATGGAAGTTTAATGTCACCTACATACATATTCTTTGAGTATATTTCGGTACTTTCTCTGTTATCTTTTATAATATCTACGCCTATCCAAGGAAGTTGAAGACCACTTAGTTTACTGTGAGCATAGATTCTCCAAACTCCCTTACTTGACAACAGACATACATCTTGAATATTCAAAAGACCTGTTGATTGTATAGAGTCTTTCAAGATATGTAGCATTTCTCTCTGAGTAAATGAAACAAACTCGGACTTCTCTTTTGAGAATACAAAACTTTTAATACGATCTAGAAGATTTATCTCTTTTATCTCGTTTTGATACTCTGCTTCGTTAGTGCAAACCAGGTTTTGGTTATTTGTAAAGAAGTCTCTTTTCCACAATGAATATCTAATGGTGTAATAAAGTAAGAGAATGACAATTAGGGACAGGAGGGTAATGAGAAAAATTTTTAGAATTTTCATATTTATATTTTTGTAAAGAATTTATTCCATATGTTTTGGAATTTCCCTTCAAAATATGCAACCTCTTTTATGTCAAATACTTTAGAGCCAAGCCAGTAAGAGAGGATACCATACAGTGTTGTGCAAGTGGTGAGAACTATGATGCTCCAAGTTCTAGTTGTATCAAGTTTAAAATCAAAAAGTCTAAAGACTAAATACATCCCGAAAGCCATAAGTCCTGCATTTACAAATTTGAATATTATTGGAGAGATTGTTTCCTTCCAAGAGAGAATTTTAATTTTGGTGTTGAGTAGCAGGAAGAGAATAATTACCTCTATTGTGCTAGCAATACTAAGACTTAACGAAAGTCCACCTACCGCCATATTAGAGGTACCTCTTGTAGAAGTCCATTCAGCAAAATCTCGGAAGAAAGACACAAGAACGGAGTGTACGCCTTCCCCATTTGCGGAAGAAACTTGAATTGCCATTTGCTCTAATATCGGTCTCCAGTCGTAGTAGTGGCTGAAGAAATTGGTGAATTTAAAAGCTAAGAATATATTTATCACTATTCCTATTCCAACAGCAAAAAGTGGTAGCCAAGTTTCTTTGATGGCATAGAATCCCCTCAAAATTATTTGAGAGAGTGTTTGTCCTATTACGGACATTGAAAGTAAGAGAAGACACCAAGCAGTTATGAGGGTGTCATTCCAGTCAAATTGTCCTGTTCCATATGCCAATCGTACTATTGGTAATCTTAAAATCAGGAGGATCGATACGATTGGTAAGACTAAATACAAGGCTTGTTGTATGGAGCGATTAAACAGTTTTTTGTACTCCAATTCATCCTCACTTTTTTCTGCTAGTTCAGGTAATGCAACTTGTGCAACTGCACTTCCAATAATATTTACTGGGAAAAGATGAAGACTAAATGCAAATTTGTATGCACTCAAAGCTCCCGCTGTTAACGTAAAACTAATCAATGTGTTAACTATTATATTCACCTGTTCTCCAAATATAGCTAATGTCCTAGGGAAAGCTAATTTAAGACCCTTCCACATATATTTATCTTTGAATCCTTCTATTAAAGTCTGGAGGTTAACTTTTAGCTTTTCTGTGAAGTATGTCTTGAACGTTGGTATTTGAATAATGAAGTGAAGCAAGGAACCTACGACAGCGGAGATTGCGATTCCCATAACTCCCATCTCTAGAAATACAACAAAAATTATTGGTCCTAAAATCATCGCGAGATTGTAGAGAAGAGGTGCTAGAGAAGTTATGAAGAATTGTCTTCTAACCTGTAAGTACCCTGTAATAATTGTGCTTATTCCCAACAATATTGGAGAAAGCATCATTACCCTTGTAAGATCTACAAAGAGACTAAAATCCTGCTCTTGAATCCTATCTGAGAAATTCAAAATACTCTGTAAAAATTCTGAGTGTATCAAGAAACTTGTAATTTGTGGTGTAAAGACAAAGAGGATTAGTGCAATTGCTGTAATTATAAATCCAAGAACAAGAAGCAGTCGATTAAAGAAGGTATGCAACTTCTCTTCCCCATCTTTGTAAAACAAATCAGAAAATATCGGGATAATGGCGGCATTTAATGATCCTGCAAGAATAACCATAAAGAGTGTGTCTGGTATGGTAAATGCTGCCCAAAAGATATCTAACTCGTGTGTAGCACCAAAAAGCTGTGCAATCGTTCTTAATTTTAAAAAACCTAGTATCTTAGTTAACAAAAGCACTAGCATAACGACATAGACACTATTTTTCTTCTTGACAAGGTCGAGTATTTTCATCTTTTCTAATTAACGACTACAATGATAGTTTATTAACAAGATTTTATCAATTCTCCTACCTATTCTAAGCTTTTTAACAAGATTTTCATAGCTTTTTTTTATACTATCTTCTATGAATGCTATTCTAGATATATTATTCCCACAATCTTGTATTATCTGTGCGAAGAAAGGATCTTACATATGCAACCGATGCAAGAAACTGTTCAAGAAATCGCTACCAGAATGTTATAAGTGTAGAAAAATTTCTCCTTTTTATGCAACTCACCAAGAGTGCAAAACAGATTTTTCGTTAGATTCAGTATTTGTTTTATGGAAATATGACATTCTGTACTCCCCTATACTAAAGAAATACAAATATTCAAGTATTTATGATTTAGAGAAAACAATTATTTCATTGATAGCAGAAAGTATTAAAATACTGCCTTGTGGCCTAGAGGAATCTCTAGTAATTCCTGTCCCAATTTCTAGAAGTAGAATGAGAGATAGAGGATTTAATCAATCTTCTGTTATTGCTAAAACTATATCTGAATATATCAACGGCTACTACAGAGAAGACATAGTATCAAGAAAAAACTATGATTCTACCCATCAGGCATTACTCGATAGGGATAATCGATTAAAATCAGAGAACTTCTTCTATCCGACTAATCGAGAGGTATTAAAGAATTACAAAAAATTTTTAATTGTAGATGATGTGATAACTACTGGAACGACTTTAGAAAATATGTGTAAAACAATAAAGCAGGAAAATCCTGGCTGTACTATCTCCGCTCTCTGTTTATTCAGAGGAAGTCCTCCAAAACAGAAATATCTTAATTAGCACTTTCTGTTGGGGATTTTACTTCACCTAGTAGCTTTACGATCTGTTTGTACACATCATTCTCAGTACTCTTCTGTTTCTCTAGTATTGTCTTAGCTGCATTCAAGTATGACTCGTAAGCAATTAAATTCCCCTTCTGTTTATTTATATCCGCAGCGAGTACTAAAGAAGGTATATGCTCCGGATTGATACTCAAAACCTTGCTAAGTGTAGCCAAGGCGCTATCTTGCTCCCCTTTCAATACAAAGATCTGAGCCTTACTGTAGTACATTTGGAAGTTGAATGGATTAAGCTCCAAAGCTTTATCAACAGAGTACACAGCATCAGACACATAATCATAGAAACCCATTCCCACTAAGCCCATATATACACTTACCATAGCTTCGTTATTAGAATATATCTTAGGTGAAATATCAACACTTTTTCTTACTGCATCAATAGAGCCATTCTTCCACTGCCCTATCTCACTCATTATCTGAGCATTCGCAGTTTGAGCTCCCTTCTCTTTTGAATACCTCTCCGCTGCCAAGCCAACCTTCTCTAAAAGCATCAACCCATACTTCCTTTGTACGAGGGGATTTCTCTTGTCAAACTTTACAGATTTCTCATAGTAACCACTCATTCTCCTAACAAACTCCTCTCTCTCCTCTATAGAAGGCTTAACTACATCTTGGAATCTCCTGTTCTCTTCGATAAAATATGACTCTGCTCGCAAAAGGTATGCACTTGATACAACTTTAGTCCCCCACAATACTAAAAGAATCACTGCTATCCCTACTACCAAAAGAGTCAAAACTGTATTGATATTCCTCACCAATCTACTAGCATCCTTATCACTATTAACATTCACCGCCCAAAGCTTGAACACTATCTTTTCTTCCGTCCCTTTAGTAAGAATATCTTTCAACACAGACCTAATAGAGACAAAGAATATTAGTAACAAAAGGTTTAAAACAGAATATACAGCAAAGAAAGAAGCTACATATATGGATAAAATACTAATATCCGAGATTATTAAAAACCAAGAGGAAGAAGCATCTTGATATACCCTAATTCTTTTAATATCAAGTATCAAAGCTCTCACTATTAAATATCCGATAAAAATCCACACAGCCAACCAAAGAATCCCTCCATTTGTTAATTGCGTAAAGACCTCATTCCCAGAGTAGAAGAAACTAATGTCATTATAAAGCAAAAGTGTTGTGCTCAAAGGTTTAAATTGATTGTAAGCAATTGAATAATTATCTACACCATAACCAAAAAATCCTCTAACAAAAGAAGTAGAGAGTGTAGAAGAAGACACTATCCAAGAAACATCATTCCCCAAAGACACTTGCCCTACTACATTTACACCCTCAGGAATAACAGCTTCTCTAACCGAATGAAAACGCAACAAAGCGACAGGAACAAAAACTAGGAGAAAAACAACTGAAACAACCACAACTAACTCCTTGTTTATCTGAGGTGTTAGCCTTAACTTCTTTAACGCTAATACAAACACAAAAATCAAAGAAAGCAAAAGAAGTATGACTAACGGCAACCCCTGACCGATTGAGAAAAGCCATATATTAACAACAGAACTTAAAAGAGTGAGAACCGAAACAACTAATACCAAGAACTTCGTTTTTGATATGAAATAATATCCTAAGAAAGAAAGAGAAAGTAACAAGCCAGTAATATTCGTAAGAAGATGTACCCTAGCAGATCTTAAAAGAGGTAATCCCGGTTGATACATATCCCTATATGTAGGGATAAACTTCCAAATATTCACACCAAAGAAAGAGAAAATACTAAGCACATTGCTTAGAAACAAACCAGACAGAAATGCAAAAAACAGATGCTTAATATCCTCAACACTTTTAACAAACGATCTGGCAGAGAAAGTAAGAAAAATTATTGTCAAAAGCATTATCAAGCTATTCCCAAGCCTACCATCAACCCCCCAGATACTACTGTTAATATCCTTTGAAAAAATAGTCGAAAGAAGAAAGGAACCTAACAAAAAGAAGATTCCAATATCAATGCTGCTCTTAACCAAACTTAATTTACCACCCCATATCAACTTCACAATCTCCAAAGTCACTATAGCCGTAGAGAAAAACAAAATAGTAAGCGACATAGCCCTCTCAGTCCAATCCCACGAAAACGGGATAACCGATACTGGAAGCAAAAAGAGAATCACACAAAGCAGAAACTTTTGAACCAACGAAATAGAGAGCTTTCTCTTACTCCTAATTCCTATTTGAGTATCATTAAGCATACTAGAGCAGTAATTATATTAATCTATTCCATAATACATTACCAGGGCTGGTTCATCAACTTATATATATCCCATATATATTATTTATCACTTTTTTAAGGCAATTTAATATACTATATGCCATTATTGTCTACGACAAAACAAAAAAGAGGGAGGCCGTATACCTCCCTCTAAAATCTGTCTACACAACTTCTAGATTTTACTCGACAACCTCACCTTCTTTGACCTCATCAACTTTTTTCTTCTCGGAAGAATCCTTTTTCTCAGCTTTCTCATCTTCCTTTGATGTTGCATCTTTTGATTCTTTAGATGCTGCCTCATACACCTTTTTACCTACCTCTTGCATCTCTTTCATTAGCTCATCTGACTTTTTCCCCACTTCTTCCACATCAAAATCATCCTTTTTGATGAGTTCTTTAAGAGCCTCCGACTTCTCCTTAATACTCTTCTGCTCCTCCTCTGAAATCTTGTCTTTATTCTCTTCAACAAGCTTCTCAGCATTAAAACTCAAAGTATCCGCATCATTTCTCTTCTCTGCTCTCTCTCTCTTCTTCTTATCCTCCTCCGCATTCTTTTCAGCCTCCTCAACCATTTTGTTAATCTCATCTTCCTTTAATCCTGTAGATGCCGTGATAGTAATCTTTTGCTCTTTTTTAGTCCCTAAATCCAATGCCTTCACATTCAGAATTCCATTAGCATCTATCTCAAATGTAACCTCTATCTGAGGAACACCTCTTGGAGCTGGTAAAATTCCATCTAACAAGAATCTCCCCAATGTCTTGTTATCACTAGCCATCTCTCTTTCTCCTTGTAACACGTGGATTTCTACACCAGGCTGATTATCCGCAGCTGTAGAGAATATCTGCTTCTTCTCAACAGGAATCGTAGTATTTCTCTCAATCAATTTAGTAAACACCCCTCCTAATGTTTCAAGTCCTAATGACAATGGAGTCACATCAAGAAGTGTAATATTTTTTACATCGCCTCCTAGTACACCTCCTTGGATTGCTGCTCCTTGTGCTACAACCTCGTCAGGATTTACTCCCTTGTTTGCTTCCTTCCCAAATATCTCGGACACTTTCTTCTGTACCGCTGGCATTCTAGTCATTCCACCTACAAGAAGAACCTCATCAATATCTTTCTTGTCCAAACCTGCATCTTTCAATGCTTTCTCACAAGGTTTTACTGTTTTCTCTATCAAATCTGCAGTCAACTTCTCCAATTCAGATCTAGTTAATTTTTGCTTAAGATGCTTAGGCCCCTTGTCTGTTGCTGTAATGTATGGGACATTAACTTCCGTCTCCTCAGATGTAGACAACTCAACCTTTGCCTTCTCCGCAGCCTCTCTTAATCTTTGAAGTGCTGTCCTATCATCCCTTAAATCCATAGCTTCCTTTGCTTTAAACGCATCCGCTAAGGAATCAATTATCTTTTGGTCAAAATCATCTCCACCTAAATGTGTATCTCCATTTGTAGAGAGAACTTCAAATACACCATCTCCCATTTCCAGTATAGAGATATCAAATGTACCACCACCTAAGTCAAATACTGCAACTTTCTCATCCTTTCCCTTATCAATACCGTAAGCTAAGGCAGCAGCAGTTGGCTCATTAACAATTCTTTTAACATCTAAACCTGCAATTTTACCTGCATCTTTAGTTGCTTGCCTTTGAGAGTCATCAAAGTATGCAGGAACAGTAATGACTGCCTCCTTAACTTCTTGTCCCAAATACTCCTCAGCATCTTTCTTCATTTTCGCTAAAATCCTTGCTGAAATTTCCTGAGGTGTATACCACTTATCTCCCATTTTCACTTCAATACCACCACTTGAAGATTTTCTCATCTCAAATGGAAGCAACTCCTTATCTTTCTTAACCTCTGGATCATCCCAAGTTCGACCAATTAACCTTTTAACTGAGTAAATTGTACCCTCAGGATTTACTACTGCTTGATTTTTAGCAGGTGTACCTACTAATATTTCACCTTTCTCATCTTCTGCAACAACAGAAGGTGTTAATCTACCTCCTTGTGCATTAGAGATGATATTTGGCTTTCCTCCCTCCATAAAGGCCATTACGGAGTTAGTTGTACCTAAGTCTATTCCTATTATTTTTGACATATTATTTAAAATAAAAATTTAAATCTAATTATTTAGACACAACAACTTTTGCGTGTCGTATTACAATATCATCCAATACATATCCTGGCTGTACAACCTCAACAATCCTTTTACTTTCACCTTGTTCTACTGTTGCAACAGCTTCGTGTATAGATGCATCAAACATATCTCCCTCTACAGGAAGGTATGTTTTCAAACCTATACCCTCTAATGATCTTGCAATCGAGTTATATATTGCAACAACCCCTTCAAACCAAGCCTTCTCTTTACTATCTAGTGCCAAAGTCTTTTCGCTTTCTAAAGAAAATGTCATAGAATCTAAAGACGGAATCAACTCTTCACATAGACTCTTTTTCATCTGAAAGTATCTAATACCTTGTCTCTTCTCCACACTTTTTTCTAGATTCTGATAGTCCGCTAATGCTTTTTTCAGCTGATTCTCTACAACTAGTTTCTCATCCTCAACTCTGTCTATTGTAAAAACCAATTCCTCTATCTTTTTTTCTAAATCCTTACAATCATACTCTCTTTTAAGAATACTTCCGTCTTGTAATGTATTTTTTACTTTCTTCATACGAATAATTATCTAATTTATCTCCAGCCTGACATCGAGGCATTAAGTGAATTTTTTACTTCATTCAGCGTAGGTACAACTTTAGAATAATCCATTCTCTTAGAGCCGATTATCCCTACAAAAGAATCTTTTTTGTCCCAAAAGGGAATTCTTGTAAATGCAACAGCACATTCCGACATATTTCCAATACCTGATTCCT
Organism: uncultured Candidatus Saccharibacteria bacterium; assembly: GCA_964497595.1. Lineage (GTDB taxonomy): Bacteria > Patescibacteriota > Dojkabacteria > SC72 > SC72 > UBA5232. Next base: position 11,212 of record CAZCCQ010000010.1, read on the forward strand.
TTCCAATCAATAATGAGACTCCTGAGCTAGAGTATTTTGTTACTAAATTCCTCAAATAGGTTTCATCTTCTAAAATATTAAAAATTGTTGTTAATCTATCGATATCTTTGAATTCTTGATATTTCAATAGCTGGGATACACCAAAATACCTATCCTCATCACCTAAAACCATAAAAACTAAAGCTTCCGTTTCTTTTGATAGTATCTCTAGAATTGACTTGATAACAACATTTTTCTCAAACCTGTCTCTGTATATTCCTTGTCTAATTTCAACACTTATCAAAGGATTTAAAGAATCTCGCTCTAATATATTAGACACATACAGTCGAAGAGCCTGATCTGTAGGAAGTCTCCCAGATGATATGTGACTTTTCTCTAAAAGTCCTAGATTCATTAGTTTAACCATTTCATTACGAATCGTCGCAGAACTTACACCTAAATCATATTTTTCAACGAGCGATAACGAACCAACTTCCTCTGCTTCTTCCATAAATTCTTTAATGATTGCAGAAAGGATTTCTTTTTGTCTGTTTGTTAATTCCACATTAGCAGAGTAATAGTTTATTTGCTAAGTATAGGCCGAGCAGGTAGATATGTCAAGTGCTGAAATATCAACTTTAACACATTTAATATATTGACGTATAATCTTGCTCCATCCTAATTTTTCTGCTATACTCCTACACATTATGGAAAAAGTAAAGTTTCTTGAAAGAGATAAAAATGGAAAAAAGAATAAAGTACTTCTACAGGAAGGTTTTGTTCCAGCAGTAGTCTACAATTCTAAGAAGGAATCTAAAAATATTATGCTTGATGCTTCTAGTGCAAAAAAGATTCTTAGAGAGGCTACTTCTACAACCATACTCTCGGCAGAATTAGAAGAAAAACCTTTAAAAGTTATTGTTAAAGATAAACTTTCAGATTCTTTTTGTAAGTCACTTTC